>JAITVQ010000096.1 GCA_031285745.1 Puniceicoccales bacterium
AGCGGATCGTGGCGGATTTTGGAATTTCCATGACCTATATGGACGTGCGTTTTCTTGTCGATGACTTGGACGTTGTCTTGAAGGACAAGGAGCCGGAGCCAACCAAGGCTCCTTCGCCCGAGCCCAGCAACGAGGTTGCTCCTGATGGAACTCCGCCAGCAGAGCCACCTGTTGCGGATGAGACAGGCACTGGTGATGCACCTTTGGCAGGCGGGAAAGTCAGCGTCACGGTCGATCCCATTCAACGACCCGGTGTGGCGCTGGGAGGCTCGGTTACTTTCTCGGATGGACAAACGGGGCAATGGCAACTCGACCAATACGGGCAATTGGGTTTTGTTCCACCGTCGAAAGGCTACCAGCCTTCACCAGAGGACATCCGCGATTTCCAGGCGGCGCTTCAACAGGAGCTGGCGAAGTTGGGATATTAGGATTTCGCGGTCAGTGAATTTCGGCGAAAGTTTCCCAATGCGTGAGGCTGGGTGCGGGATTGGTTCCGACGTTTCCTGATTAATCCTCGGCTGTCTGTATCCAAGTGCCTTCGACAAAGTCGGCGGTTACGGTATCCAGACGCACCCAGCCCATCTGGTTGGCCAGATCTTTTCCTGGGACTTGGGCAGCCGGAATGACAACACGGATATAATTATCGGTATAGCCCGGCCAGGTATTCTCACTGGGATCCTCGAACAGCACCTTTACTGTCCGGCCAAGGTGTTTGGCATGGAAGTCATAAAGACGTTGGGCGGAGAGTCGCCGCAGGTGGGCGCTCCGTTTTTGACGAAGAGGAACGGGGACTTGGTCGCTTCTACGGGCAGCCGGAGTTCCCTCCCGCTCGGAGTAGGTAAAAACGTGGGCGTAGGAGAAGGGATTTTCCAAAAGAAAACGGCAGGTCTCATCAAACTCCTCTTCTGTTTCTCCCGGGAACCCGATCATGATGTCAGCCCCAAGGCATAATTCAGGAATGCGTTGGACGGCATCGCGGGCAAATTCGGCATATTCTTCCGTGGTGTAGCGTCGGCGCATATCATGCAGGATACGGTTGCAGCCTGATTGTAACGGCAGGTGCAGGTAGGGCAGGAGCGGGTGCTGTGGGTCTGCCATGCGATCCAGTAATTCCGGCGGAACGGTAGTGGGCTCAATGCTGCTGATCCGAAGTCGGTCTATTCCCGGCACTTGGGCCAGCGCATCGACGACATTGACGATATCGCATCCACCATTGCCATAAGTCCCGATGTTGACCCCGGTGAGGACCAGTTCCCGTACGCCACGGGAAGCCAACGAATTTGCTTCGTCGAGCATGTTGAGAAAGTCGCGTGATCTGGCTCGTCCCCGGGCGAAGGGAATGATGCAGAATGAACAGACGAAGTCGCAGCCTTCCTGCACCTTGAGATTGGCGCGCTTGTTGAAGGGTCTTTCCCCGGCAAATGCGATGGAGAAATCATCCCGGCTGATCCGGTCCCGGACAATGACCGGGGTGCTGTTTTTCTCCCCGGTGCCGATGTATTCCAACACATTCAGCTTATCTTGGTTGCCTAGGATCAAGTCCACCCCGGGAATGGAAGCGATCTCCTTGGCTCCCATCTGCGAATAACATCCCACGACTGCCGTGTAGGCATGCGGGTTTTCCGTGATAAATTGCCGGATGCTCTGGCGGCACTTGGCGTCGGCCAGCCTTGTGACAGTACAGGTGTTGATAATCGCAAGGTCGGCTTTTTCGCCAAATGGGACCATGGTGTAACCCGATGCCGCGAGCTTGTCGCGCAGCAGCATCGTCTCCGCCTGGTTCAGGCGGCAGCCGAGCGTGTGCAGCGAGGCACGCTTTGACGTGGAGGCATCAAGACCCATTCGCCCGAAAAAGAAGAGGGATAACCGGGCTGTCAACTGCCGGGTATTTTCTGGAGTTCACGCTTGCCAGCCTATTGGTGGGCGATTCGATTAAACGCATGGATAAATTGGAGCACATCTTTGAGATGCAGGCGCAGCTCAACAAGCGGATCGGTGTCGTGACCGACGGGATGAGTGACGAGGATAAGGGCAAGTGGGTGTTGAATTACACCCGGGCCATGCAGCAGGAAATTGCGGAACTTATTGATTCCGTGCCTTGGAAATGGTGGGCCAAATACCAGAAATTTGACGAACAAAATGCCCGGGTTGAAGTCGTTGACCTTTTCCACTTTTTGGTTTCCATTGCCCAAGTGCTGGGAATGAGTCCCGAGGACGTCTACCAAGCCTACCTCAAGAAAAACAAAGTGAACCACGAACGCCAGGATTCCGGCTACGTCGCCAAAAATGCAGATGACTCCAAGCACATCTAATCTCACCTCTTTTCGCTAACCCAAATCTTGTCTTCCCCATGTCTCGTAAAAACAAACTTCGCTTTAGGGGTGCCTTCACCCTCATAGAACTCCTGACAGTCATTGCCATCATTGGCATTCTTGCGGCGGCCTTCTTTGCCATTGGCAAAGGGGTCGTGGCGGCACAGAATACAGGGCGGGCTCGTGGTGATATTACCACCATGAAGCAGGCGCTTGAGGCATTCAAGAAAAGCTATAGTGAGTATCCGATGATTTCAGGTGGATCATCCGATTCAAAGGCATGGCAACAGGCTCTTCATGATTGTTTGACCGGCACCAAGGTGCTTAAGCGGAAAGACAATCAGATCCAGTTGCTTGATTATCAATCTGCCCGCAACGATACTTCCAAGACAGCCCAGAAAAAGAGCTTTCTCTCGGAGGCAAATATCGCCGTGGATGATCCCAACAATCAAACTACTGCTGTCTTCGTTGATCCTTGGAGCAATCCTTATGAATATCGATACGCTACAATTTCCGGCGGCAGTGTCAGTACACAATGGGAACGACCAGACTATCTGCTGATTTGTGCAGGGGCGGAGTATAATGAACCGACTACTACTGCGGACTATTTTATGGGATCAATGGAATCCGACGGGAAAGTCCCATCCAATTATTTCGATGACAAGTATCGTGCTGATAACATCACCAACTGGAAACTTGAGTGATATAGATATACCTTGTTAAGGTATCGTCAGGTTCTTTTTGAAATTCCTCCGGCAAGATGCTGCCGGAGGAATTTTGTTTATGGGGAAACAAAAAACACGCCTGTGGATTACAGGCGTGTTTTGATAGAGTAATCCAAGAAGGTTATTAACGCACAACTCGGGCTCCGCCGCCCTTCATGAGCTTTTCAACTTCCTTCTGGGTGGCCATGGATGTGTCACCGGGGGTGGTCGAGGCAAAGGCTCCGTGGGCGGCACCGTATTCCACAGCGAGTTGCGGATCATTCTTGGAGAGGAATCCGAATTGCAGGCCGCTGGCGAAACTGTCGCCACCGCCGACACGATCGAGAATTTCGAGGTTCGGATATTTGCGGCTTTCGTAGAATTTGCCGGCGTGCCAGCAAATGGCGCTCCAGTCGTTGATGGTGGCGGATTTCACGACACGTAGCGTGGTGGCAGCCACCTTGAAGTTCGGAAACTCTTTTACCGCAGTCTCGATCATGGCCTTGAAGGCATCAATCTCGATGGCACTGATGTTATGATCGACGCCCTTGACTTCAAAGCCGAGCGAGGCGGTAAAGTCTTCCTCGTTTCCGATCATGACATCGACATACTTGGCGATTTCACGATTTACTTCCTGCGCCTTTTTCAAGCCACCGATGCTCTTCCAGAGGGAGGGGCGATAGTTCAGGTCGTAGGAAACAATGGTGCCGTGTTTCTTGGCAGCCTTGACCGCCTCAATGGTGAGGGCAGCAGTGGTTTCGGAGAGAGCCGCGAAAATACCACCCGTGTGGAACCAGCGGGCACCGTGCTTGCCGAAGATGTCTTCCCAATCGAAATCACCGGGTTTGAGCTGCGAGGCGGCAGTGTTGCCACGGTCGGGTACCCCGACTGCTCCGCGAATCCCGAAGCCGCGCTCGGTGAAATTGAGACCATTGCGGACGGTGCGTCCAATGCCATCGTCTTCGCGCCACTTGATGAAATCGGTGGCGACGCCTCCTTGCATGACGAAGTCTTCAATCAGGTGCCCGACTTCATTGTCCACGAAGGCGGTGCAAACAGCCGTTTTCAGGCCAAAGCATTTGCGGAGGCCGCGTGAGGTGTTGTATTCGCCGCCGCCTTCCCAGGCGGTAAACTGGCGAGCGGTGCGCACCCGGGTCTCGCCTGGGTCAAGGCGCAGCATGATTTCGCCGAGCGAAATCTGGTCGAACTGGCAGGAGGAAGCTGGTTTGATGTCCATAAAGGGAATGGAAAATACGATGAAAAAGAGTGGATGAACCGCGAATAGACGCGAATGAACGCGAACATTTTTAGATGCAAAGACGTATAAAGGGATAAACCGAAGGATTCGTGTTCATTCGCGTCTATTCGCGGTTCTTTTGCGTATTCTTACACTGCGGTTTTGAATGACGACACTTCCCACTTGGGCAGGCCGCACTCTTCGGCGATTTCGTTGAAGGCGCCAATTTCGGCATCGCTGAAGAGCAGTCCGCCGTTCTTGTCGGTACGAGCCGCAGCCAGGGCTTCGATCTGTCCCGGCATGATGCAGGCTTCGTTGCCATGGCCCAGAATGTCTGCGAGAACCTTTTTTATGTTTTCCTGCTGTGCCCGCCCTTGGGCAAAGTGCCTTGATGACATTGCCTCGGGATGGATGACCTGAAAGAAGAAGCAGGGGGTCTGTTTCTCGCCGGAGACCGGCTGGCGACAGCGAAGCGTGGGTGTTGAGCCGCCGATGAAGGCTGCGTAAAGTTCGTTGATAAGTGAAAGACCATAGCCCTTGTGCGCGCCGAAAGGCAACAGGGCCACCGCTTGCTTGGGGTCTGTGGTAGGTTTGCCGTCCTTATCCACGGCAGCGTTGGGCGGGAGGTCCTTGCCTTCGCGGGCGAGTTGTTGGACGCGGCCCATGGCAACGACGGAGGTTGCCCAGTCAATGACAACGGGGTAGCCGAGGGCATCGGTGGTCGGGAGTCCCCAGCTGTGCGGGTTTGTTCCGAGGGTTGGATATTTACCGCCGAGCGGGACGACTTCGGTGAGTGCGGCAGTGCAGTTGGTGTAGGCGATGTAGCCGCGCTTGGCGGCTTCCATGACATAGCCGCCGCCCCAGAGGTAATGGAAGGCATTGTCCACGCTGACAGTTCCCGTGCCGTATTTCTCGGCCAGTTGGATGCAGGTCTCGATGGCTTCAAGGGCGGTGGCCTGGCCGAGTTTCTTGTTGGCATCCCATATTTCCGCCGCCGCGAAGCGGGAGGGCAGTTTATCGATCCGGGCACCGGGAACACAGCCGCCGTTGCCCGAGCCGAAGAGGTGATCAAGGTGGAGGGCCTTGATGG
The DNA here is from genome assembly GCA_031285745.1 of Puniceicoccales bacterium. GTDB lineage: Bacteria > Verrucomicrobiota > Verrucomicrobiia > Opitutales > UBA953 > CALNBE01. The sequence continues at coordinate 5,344 of JAITVQ010000096.1, forward strand.
CATTGTGGGTGCGTATACCATGGCGCGAGGCCATCGCCGCCATTCGACTGGCAGCCTTGGCTTCGTCTACACTGTAACCACGTTTTTGATACGCGGCCTCGACGAGGGCATTGTGTTGGGATTCGGGAACGACGCGGAAGGTTTCCATGGAGTGCGGTGGTTGAGGCTAAGGTGAAATGTGCTATGGGATGAGGTAATTAAGAATTATGAATTAAAAATTAAGAATTGGGCAGCGAAGCTGCCGCTAGCGGACGCGAAGCGTCCTCATTCTTAATTCATAATTTTTAATTCATAATTAAAATTTGTTCGCCTGGGCGATGGGTGGCTTGCCGTCGAGGAATAGGAGCAGGTTTTCCAGCGCCATGCCGGCTTGGCGTTGCACGCTCTCATGGGTACGGGAGCCAATGTGGGGCGTGACGATGCAATGGGGAGCGTGGAGGAGTGGATGGTCGGGAGGAGGCGGTTCCACATCGAGAACGTCGGTGCCGTAGCCACCGAGATGCCCGGCCTTGAGCGATTCGACCACGGCAGCATTATCGATAAGTTCGCCGCGTCCGCAATTGAGCAAGATTGAGCCTTTGCGCATGATTTTCAACGTGGTGGCATTAATCATGCCATGGGTCTTGGCCGTGAGATTGGTATGGAGCGAAATAATATCCGAGGCGGAGAGGAGGTCGGTGAGTTTTTCACAACGGGTCACATTATGGGCCTTGGCAAAAGCATCGTCCCAATAAGTGTCGTAGGCGACGGCTGGCATGCCGAAGGCCTTGGCGCGAATGACCATTTCCTTGCCGATGCGCCCAAGTCCGACGATGCCGATGGTTTTTCCGGCGATTTCGTGTCCGACATGGCGAGTCCAGCGTCCGGCTTTTGTCTCGGAGATGTGAAAATCGAGTTCCTTTACCAGAGTGAGCAACAGGCCGAATGTGTGTTCGGCGACGGTGGTATGATTAACTCCCGGAGTAAAGGTAACGGGGATCTTATTGGCAGTAGCTGTGGCCACGTCGATTTTATCAAGACCGATGCCATATTTGGCGATGATCTTCAGGCGGGGCAGGGATTTTTCAATGACCGCCTTGGTAATGGCGTCATCTCCGCAGAGGAATCCGTCGAATTGTCCGGCGAGCTCGAGCATGCGAGCCTCGGTGAGAGGGCCGCGTTCACAGACAACTTCGTGGCCGGATTCGGCAAGGCGTGTCAAATGCGGGCCGGGTGTGTCTTGAAATGATGTGGTGGTGAGGAGGATGCGAGCCATGGGAAAAGCAGTAGAATATAATCCATCATGCCTTTTATTTAGGGCAATTCAAGGCTAGGGTAACTGTTAAATGGTTCTGCCTTGGCACCAACCCTCACGTTTCAGGCATTGCCAAAAGGTAATAGTAACTTCACTTTTTTTTGTTCATGAGTTCCACATTACACCATTTGATGGAAGCATACTGGACGACCCGTTTTGACGGGGTTGTCGGATTGTCCAAGGATTGGGTAGTGCCGGAATTACCTCCCATTGAACTGTCCGAACCAGTTCGATTGAAGCGGTTGATGCGAATGGATATAAGGGTCTGGGCTCGATATTCGGGATATTTTTGCGACAAGGGGACTTGGGTGTTCGTATTTTGGCCGGAGCTTTACCCCGATTTGAACTGGAGTGAGGATCCGCCGTGTGTGGCAGGCACCTTTAATGAGTGGAACGGCTGCAATGACAAATGGGAGTTGCATCCCGAGTCGTGGGATGGCGAGACGGTGCTCGTATTGAGGCTGGATGATGCCTTGGGGCGTGATTTGGCGGCTTCACCGCAAGACGTGGAGTTTAAATTTGTGACGCGGAATGGGAACTGGCTGGAAGTTCCTGCCGAGGTGCTTAATCGGCGAAATAACGGTTCCGGACATTTTAATTATCATTTCTCGCCGGAGCGCACGGGACTCCATGTATATCATTTTGTGACGGAGGAACCGGTCAGTTTAACCGGACATGAGTTGTTGACATGGACGGAGGCGGGGAATGTTCATTCGGTGGGAATTGGGCGATGGGATTTTCTGTTAAAGGAGCTTTCGACCCGAAAGTTAGGCGCCCAGGTTCACGGCGGGAAAACGATTTTTTCCCTGTTTGCGCCTCGGGCCACCGGAGTTGACGTGGAATTTTGGCCTGCTGACGATGCTGGAAATCCAACACGAGAAAAGCTCACTTCTCTCGGCGACGGCACATGGGAAGTCGTATATCCCAGATCATTGCATGGATGGCATTATCATTATTTTGTCACAGGGGAAAATGCGGATGAAACCACCGAGTTTGACGAGAAATTTCCCATTCTGGACCCCTACGCATTGGCGGCAGCCGGTCGTGCAGGCCCGGGAGTGATCGTTGACGAAGCGGTTATCCGTCGTCCGCGTTCCCAATACGTGCCTCCGGCTCCAACTAATCTGGTGATCGTGGAAGGGCATGTCCGCGATTTTGTGGCAAAATTGCCGGATAGCGGAACCCGGCCCGGATTTCGTGAACTGGCGGCCTGGATTCGCTCGCCCGATTGTTATTTAAAAAGACTGGGCGTGAATGCGCTGGAGTTGCAGCCAGTACAGGAATTCGATGTTGAGGAAGCGGAAAACTATCATTGGGGCTACATGCCGAACAACTGGTTTGCCCCGGCGAGTGCCTATTGTCGTGATGCCGCGGGAGGTTCGCAGTTTGTCGATTTTCGAGACCTTGTGGATGCCTGTCACGAGGCAGGGTTGGCCGTGATTCTGGATGTGGTTTATAACCACGTCGGCGAACCGAATCACCTCTTGCATGTGGACAAGCAGTATTATTTCGAGACGAGCCACGATGGCACGATGTCGAATTGGAGTGGTTGTGGAAACGACATCCGGGCGACGGCGCCAATGGCCAGACGGCTTATCGTTGATAGTATGCGCCATTGGATTGAGCAATTTGATGTGGACGGGTTCCGGCTTGATCTGGCGGAATTACTGGGGACTCGTGTATTGTACGAGATTGAGCAGGAGTTGCGCCCGGTAAAGCCGGGCCTGATCTTGATTGCCGAACCATGGAGTTTTCGCGGACATATTGCCGGGGCATTGAGGAATTCGAGCTACACCTCTTGGAATGATGGATACCGGGATTTTTTTGCGAATTACGTGCACGGATCCGGAAATGCCGATGGCTTGCGATATTTTTTGTCGGGTTCGATGGGGAGTTTTACCAATCACCCAGGCCAGACCCTGAATTATACCGAGTCGCATGATGACCGGTGCTGGTTGGATCGGATTACGGAGAATGCCCATAATGATGGTACTGTTCCCACGGAAAACGATGCCCGGCGAACCCGGCTTATGGGGGCGGCATTGTTTGCTTCGCTAGGGGTACCGATGCTGGCTGCGGGGCAGGATTTCCTGCGGAGCAAAGGGGGTGTTTCCAACACCTACTTGCGGGGTGACATCAATGCGCTGGATTACGCCCGGATGGAGCAGTTCCGCGCCACGCATGAGTATTTTCGATCGTGGATTGGGTTTCGCCTCAGCGAGGCTGGAGCTGCCTTGCGAATTGATAAAGTGGCGGGAAGAGGATTTTTCAGGTTTTTCCAAGCCGGGCACATGAGTGCGCTGGCTGCGTGGTATAATGCCGACGGGCAGTTACCGGCTTCCCCGCTTTTTGTCGCTTTTAACCCACACCCCTATCCGGTGGCCTTGTCGGTACCGGGCGTGGACGCAGGAGGATTCCGGCAAATTGCCGATGGAGGTCAGTTTCTGCCCGATGGTCTGGCTCCCAATGACACTTATGCATGGCAGGGAGGAATTTTGACGATACCGGCCTTGTCGGCGGGATTATGGGTGGTTCGGAAATGAAATACCTCCGTTTGCCATATAAAATTTGCTAATACACTGATGCTTCTTCTGAAAAACTCTCTTGCACTGGCGAGGCTTGGTTCTTTTAAGAGACGCCCCGCTGGAGAATGCCTTCAGCAGGCCACTTTTTCTTTTCACCTAACACAATCCCAACCAAAACACTAAAATGGCTATCAAAGTAGGTATCAATGGTTTTGGCCGCATCGGCCGCCTCGTATTTCGCGCTCTCGTCGAGCAGGGCCTTCTCGGTTCCACGTTCGACGTGGTCGCCGTGAACGACCTCGTTCCTGCCGACAACCTCGCGTATCTTCTTAAATACGACTCCACGCAAGGCGCTTTCAAGGGCACCGTTTCCAGCGAAAAGTCCGCCCCCAGCGTTGCCGAAGACGACGTTTTGGTTGTCGATGGTCACAAGATCAAGTGCCTCGCCGTCAAGGAAGGTCCTGCTGCTCTGCCGTGGAAGGCTCTCGGTGTTGACATCGTGATTGAGTCCACCGGCCTTTTCACCGAAGACGTGAAGGCTGAAGGCCACATCACCGCCGGTGCCAAGAAGGTCATCATCTCCGCTCCCGGCAAGGGCGCCAAGGTCAAGACCGTCGTGATCGGCGTGAATGACAACGAGCTCACCAAGGAGCACAACATCATCTCCAACGCTTCCTGCACCACAAATTGCTTGGCTCCGTTGACCAAGGTCATCCTCGACAACTTCGGTATCGTCGAAGGCCTGATGTCCACGATTCACTCCTACACCGCCACCCAGAAGACAGTGGACGGTCCTTCCAAGAAGGACTGGAAGGGTGGCCGCGCTGCTGCGATCAACATCATCCCCTCGACCACTGGCGCAGCCAAGGCCGTCGGCGAAGTGTTGCCTGTCGTCAAGGGCAAGCTGACCGGTGTTTCCTTCCGTGTACCGACCCCGACCGTCTCGGTCGTTGACCTGACCGTCCGCACCGAAAAGGCCACCAGCCTCAAGGAAATCAATGAAGCACTCAAGAAGGCTTCGGAAACCACCCTCAAGGGTATCCTCGGTTACACCGCAGACGAAGTTGTTTCCTCTGACTTCATCCACGACACCCGCAGCTCCATCTATGATGCCGGCTCGGGCGTTGAGTTGAACAGCAACTTCTTCAAGCTTGTTTCTTGGTACGACAATGAGTGGGGTTATTCCAACCGCGTCGTTGACCTCCTCAAGCAGGTCGCTGGTCTTCTCTAATTAGAGAGTCCACTAAAACAAAAAAACCGCCGGGAGCATTCCCGGCGGTTTTTTTGTTTATCCAGCAGGAGCCAAGATAAACCCGAAGCAAAGATTGAAGCACTATAATTTCGCCAGTTTACCTTTTTTGCAGGCATACGGAGCTTCCATTTCGGTTGCAGGGTTGGTTCTGCACACGCACAAAGCTCTCGTTTCAGCAGGAAAGCTTCCTCTGTACCAATACGGTGATCCCAACTCAGTTGATGAGGTCTCATCATACTAATACAGCAGAGTAAAATCAGCTGAAAACCTCCGGCCGTACGCATACGGAGGTTCCATCTCGGACGGCAGAGGCTTTTTGTACGCGTACGGAGCGAGTAATCCACGTGGTTTCATTTCTCCGTACGCATACAGAGGGGACTTTTCGGGCGGATGGATGTCTTGGATCAACATTGGATGAGAGTAAATTCAGTGTGGAATGTGTCTGGATTGCATGGGGGCAAGTCACTGAAAGCGTCCAACATGTTTCACAAGCAAAGCTAGGATACCTACAATAAGGAATAGAAGTGTAAGCAGATAGCTCAGTAGCTGCGCAAGTCGCATGGAGGTTGTTTTAAACATGCCCATCTTGTTGCATGTGGTCAGGGCCGCTTTTGCTACAGAGCTTGTCCAGCCCGTATTTTTTGCCGGGCGTTTATGCTATTTCAAATTTCCCCTTCTTTTCTTGAGAAATTGTCCGAGTCGATTACCGTCGTGAATCTTTCTACTTCTATACCTGAAACCATCATGCCTGACTGCGACGAAAAGAAAAATGACGCCCAGCAAAATCCTCCGATGGGGGCCCAAATTCAGAAAAAATTTCTGGAACAGCGGAAGATTTTTCTCTGGGGTGCTGTCGATGATGATTCGGCCAAGGATATTACCGAGAAGCTGCTCTATCTTGAGGCGACCGATCCGGGCAAGGAAATCACCTTCTATATCAATACACCCGGTGGTTCCATCACGGCTGGCATGGCGATCTACGATACCATTTTCCTTATTTCTTCTCCGGTGAAAGTGGTCGTAACCGGCATGGCGGCCAGCATGGGCTCCATTTTGCTCAGTGCCGGGAAAAAAGCAGGGAAGGGCGGGCGTTTACTCTTCCCCCATGCGCGGGTGATGATTCACCAACCACTTATCATGGGACGGATTGTTGCCCCTGCGGTGGATATTCATATCCATGCCCAGGAAATGGAAAAGACCCGCAATGAGCTAAACCATATCCTGGCAGATGTTTCCGGACAGCCTTTGTCCAAGATCGAACAGGATACCGACCGCGACTTCTATCTGGATGCCAAGGCTGCCATAGAGTATGGGCTGGCAGATGCCATTATAGATAAAATCTGAGCTTGGCGACGCTCATGACTTGGAATGGGACTTAGCGACAGAGAATATATGCACCCGCCTCGGTCACGTCGTGGCGGGTTTCGTTTTCAGTGGACGACAACCCGGATTATCATCGCGGTTAACCTTGTTGTTTTCCTGTTGCAACCATTGCTGCTGGCTATTCTGGGAAATAATGCCACTAACCTGCTCCTCCTTTCGGCAGCTTCGATCAAGGCGGGCTATATTTGGACAATAGTCACTTACTCTTTCTTGCACGCTAGTTTCTTCCATTTGTTGGGGAATATGATCGGGTTGTGGTGCATGGGGGAATTTATTGATAAAAGCGAAGGGCGAGCCCGGCTTCTAACCGTCTATGCAGGCGGAATCCTGGCGGGAGCAGCGGCATGGCTGACGCTTTCCTTCCTGGCCAAGCCTGGATGGAATGTGCCATGTTTGGGGGCTTCAGCGGGTGTCTTTGCCTTGTTGGCATATGCCCTTTTCAAGCTATATAATGAACCAATCCGGATATTTATTTATTTTATCCTGCCTCTTACCTTGCGTTCGAAATGGGTGCTGGCTGGTTTGGCAGTGATAACTTTGGGAGGCTTGTTCCTTTGGGAAATTCCGGCGACTACCGGTTGGTGGCCGGTTTCCGGCTGGCTGGCAGATACTCTTCCCATCGCTCATTCGGCTCACTTGGGCGGCATGTTGTGGGGGGCGGCAGTTTTTGCCTGGGCGAAACTGAGGGCCGGGAATGGCCAAAAAGTTCAACGGAAGTTGCAACCCTTGCGGCAAACGGTATTTGTCCATAATACCAACAAGACATTTACCGGGCATAATAGTAATGCAAATCCCGGCAATATTACGCCCTTTACCAGAAACGATCCTGAATATCTCCGTGCGGAAGCTGACCGGATTCTCGATAAGATGAACGCCGAAGGCTACAAGTCTCTGACCCAAGAGGAGCGTGAATTGCTGGGTCGGGTTGGGCCACTCTATGGAAAAAAATAAGGCAACAGCCGGAATTTTCTGTTTGGACGTCCGACAATCTTCATTTCCCGTGATTGCATCTTTTGGCGAATTCGCGACTTTACGCTAACTTTCCTGTTTTCATTTATCCATAAACATCTTTTCTGAGCAAATCCTCATGAATTACTTACGTGCCTCTTTTGCATCCGGCCTGGTCGTATTGGGACTTTTGTCCATGGCTGCCTGTGATGCTACCGGGAGCAATACTGCTTTTTCGAAGGCACCTGATAATGCGACCTTGTTTAATGGTGTTGCCGTGGCTTCGACTGCGACTGTGCCGACTTCGGTCGATACGGACAATGAGCCGACTATCAAGAAGGATGACGCCAAGGCGAATTACACCACTACGCATGAAATGCAGATGGAAACCCAGGCTACTGCCTATTGTCTGGAGCGAGGCCACATTTTGCAAAAGCCCATTCGTGCCTTGAATACGGACGGGATTGTCAGGACTTACGCGAGTAATCTTGATTCGTTGCGATTGTTTTTTCTGGAGCCTGAGATCAAGGCTTACACGGAGCGTTTTGGCCCGTTGCTCGATTATTACTTTGGACGTGGCAACCTGAGCCCGGCTTTCTCAATCTATACCGATTTCCTGAAGCATGTGGAAAAACGGGTCGCCTGGATCAATACCCGCTTGGAGCAGCCGTTTGATTTGAATACCGACGAGACTTTTGTTGCCGACCGCAGCAAGGCCAGTTGGCCCAAGAATAAGGAAGATGCGGATCGATTGTGGGAAAAGCGGCTTAAGCTGGATCTTATCCTCGAATTACTGGGAGATGACAAAGCCGCTGCTGCCAAGTCCGATAACACTGTCGATCCCAATATTCCCAAGGCAAATGACAAGCTGCCTCCCAAGGAGATTACTCCCGAGCGCCTTGCTGAGGCCGTGAAGAAGCTGCAAAAGCGATACAACAAGATCAAGACGTACCTTTCCTTTGAGCCTTATGAGGTGGAGGAAATCTATCTAAACACCCTCACTACCCAATACGATCCGCATACCACATTTTTTTCGAAGCAATCGTTGGAAGAGTTTGATATCGCCATGCGCAATTCCCTCTTCGGGGTCGGTGCGCTCCTTCAGGATGATGACGGCTATTGTACCGTGAAGGATATTTTGCCCGGAGGTCCCATCGAGGACTCCAAGCGTATCAAGGTCGGTGATCGCATTATCGCGATAGGACAGGGCGAAAAAGGTGAACTCGTGGATATTGTGGGCATGCGCCTCAACAAGGTCGTCAACCAGTTGCGCGGTCCGGTCGGCACCGTTGTTCGTCTTCGTATTGAGCCGGCCACGGACCGGACCGCCCGTTACACCATCAATCTTGTTCGCAGTGAAATCAAGCTCACCACCAAGCTGGCACAAGCCACTGTCTTTGAGGTGCCGGTCGGTGACAAACTTGTTCCCATTGGTCTTATTGACCTGCCTGCTTTCTATGGCAAGGGCGCAGGGGACGGAGATGCGTATAGCACTACCGACAATGTCGAGGAACTCCTTAACAAACTGAAAAAGCATAAAATCCAAGGACTGATTCTCGATCTGCGTCGCAATGGCGGAGGGCTGCTTGACGAAGCGGTCCGGCTGACCGGGCTCTTTATTCCTACCGGACCCGTTCTTCAGGCTCGCGATGTGATGGGGAAAATTCAGCACCTTGATGATACAGATAAGAGGGTCGTCTGGGATGGGCCGTTGATCGTGCTCGTCACCAAGCTCAGCGCATCAGCCAGTGAAATCGTGGCAGGTGCCCTGCAAGACCACCACCGGGCCATTATCGTGGGCGACGAACGCACTCACGGGAAGGGTACTGTGCAGGCGATTATTTCGTACGACAAATTCGACAAACGCCTCAAATCTGCTGCCAAGATGACCATCCAGAAATGGTATCTGCCCAGTGGAAACTCGATTCAGGTGAAGGGCATTGCTGCGGATATCCCGGTTTCCTCTGTTTACAGTGTGCTTCCGATTGGAGAGGCGGACTTGGATAAGCCGCTCCCGTGGGATGCGATTCCTTCCATACTTGATCCCAAGGAAAATGCCGAATGGAGAAGCTCCCTCAAGGCATTGGTCACTGATGATCTTTTGAAGGTCCTGCGTGAAGACAGTGCTCGGCGTCAGGCTGAAATGCCCGAATTTCTTAGCCTGAATCGGACAATCGCCTGGACCAAGGCCCGGGAAAAATCGCGAGCATTTCCGCTTAACTACGAGGCTCTCCGGGAGGAACGTGGCGAAGACAAGGCATTCCGGGAATCCATCCGGAGTACCTACAAGGAATTGGAATCAACCAATTATAAATCAGAATCCATCAAACTGGATGCTGCGATAGAGCAGGAAAAGAAAGAAAAGGCTCTCCATGCTGCGGACAACAAAACGGAAAAGCCGGGAGATGCTGATGAAATTGAAGGTGATGATCTGGACGACACCTGGCCTGAATTTGACATCCAGAAGCGGGAGAGTCTTCGCATCATGGGCGATTGGCTTGCCCGTTTGGATGGTGTGAGCAAAGGGGCACCTACTTCCGAGGATTTGGAAGTCGTTGCCAAAAAACAAGAGTAGCCGCCATCGGCAAACATGGTTTGACCGATAGGGCAGTGATACCCGGGAGATTGTCTTTGGGGTTGAGAAGCCGGTGTTTCTAGCTATAGACACTGTCTTGTCGCTTTTTCCGTGAGCGATGGGTTGGTTTTCCGACTCTGTTTTTCCCTGCGCCTGCTCCCCATGAAAACGAAAAACCTCTCCTGCCTGTTCTTACTCTTCTTTCTGTCTGCGTTTATTATTCCTCTCCATGTTCAGGCCGACATTGCTGAGGATTACGCTGCGGTTACCACTGGTCTTTCAGGGACCAGCTTGAACACAATGGGATCGCCCGGCAGCGTCGCATTGCTGGGTAAGACTGCGTTCCCCTTTGTTTTGGGCGCGGGAAGTTATCGGTATGCAGTTGGTGCCGGTGGACGTTACAATGACAGTTATGATTCCAGTGCCGCGCGGGCGGTTGTTTTTGCCCACACGGGCTGGCGCTCTACCTCGGGCAATTACGGTGTTCTCTTGGAAAACTGCGTAAAATGGACCTCGAAGAAATCAACCGGTATAACCATCGCAACAGATGACAGCCTGACGGCACTTCGCGCCTATTTTACTTCGGCAAAAGGATACACGGTCAAGTCTGTCACCTCGTCGCTCACGGACGCAAATTTGAACAATGTCGATGTGTTGATTATCAGCCTGCACACAAATTTTTCTGAAGATGCCCTCACTGCCATAAAAAAGTACACTGCATCGGGCAAGGGGCTGATCGGGGTTGCCACACCGTGGGCGTTTGACGGATATGCACCTCATGGCTGGGCAAATAGCCGGGAAATTTTGGGTCCGTTTGGTTTGATTTATTCGGGAAGTGGGCCGAGGGATGCTTCGTTCACGATTTCTAGTTCCGCCTATTCACCTTACTATAGTGCACTGAACAGCACCCAGGACCTTATCAAGGACAAGGAAAAGGTGATTACGATGGCAGGTGCCGATAAGTTGACCGCGGCCAATGCCATCGCGCAAGTTGTCGCCACTGACCCTGGCAATGCATTGCTGTCGTCCGAATTGGAAAAACTGAGCGATAATGCGCACTATGGTTGGATTAACATTACTCCGACAACTCCGCTCAACACCACTTCCCAACCGGTCGAGGCCATGTTGACCCGTTATCAATCGTACAAATTCGACAACCTGGCCCCGGGAGACTTGTTTGTGCATCCGTCAGCCTCAGGATATCCAGGATTGCCGACGGCAGGCTCTCCGGCGACGAAAACAATCTCGATCAATGGCAACACGCCGTCCGACTTTTACATGAACCAGGGTTATAAGCCTGTGCGGGTTGAAACAGGTCTTTATGCTGCTCCCGGGACTGCGATTACAGTCACGATTCCACAGGATAAGATCGCAGCCGGGCTCATGGTACATATCGGAGGCTCGGAGGATGTTGCGTTTAATTTGGGGACATGGCGGGGTTTTCCCAAAATCTGGCGTCGCGTAAACCTGACCTCAACTACCACGCAGACCGGGCATGTCTTTGGTGGGTTGGTCACATTATTGGTGCCCGCAGGATCAAATCTTGGTACCTTTGATGTTACTGTTTCTGGAGCGCTCAAGGCGCCGGCATTTGTCCTAGGGCAAATGACCGATGCCGAGTGGAATAACACCGAAAAACACAATCCGGGCGCTGCCGGTTATATTCAGACCGATAAGATGACCATCTACCTTCCACGGGCCCATCTTGTTGCGATGAACAACCCAACGGAAGTCGCGACCTATTGGAAAAAAGTGATGGATACCAGCGATGACATTTACGGCTATACTCAATGGCGCAAGCGGGGCGAAATTCTTAGCGCCAATATACAAGTCGCCTACGGTGCCGCCTACGCCGGTTATCCCATTGAAATGGGGTGGGGATATACCAGTGAGACCGAATTGAACAGCGCCCGGCTGGATGGACATTGGGGCGACTACCATGAACTTGGCCATGGCTATCAGGATAACTTTGATGGGGAGTTTGTCATTCCCACCCACGCCGAGGTGGATGTTAATCTGAATTGTGGGTTGCTCTACACGCTCGTTCATGACCGCACCAGTTGGGATGGTCCTACCCATTCGACTTATGATGGGGCCGGGCGTCTTTCAGATCGGACGGCATTTCTGGCCCAGAGCTCATCATCCCAAACCTGGAGCAATGCCTGTGGGCGGGCGACGGGATATGATTTTTATTTCAACATCGCGGAAGCTTTTGGCTGGCAGGCTTACAAAAAGTTTTTCACGCGCCTCATGAATTACCTGCAAAATCCGACGAACGCGACGGATGCTGAATTGTATGCCCTGCGGAACAATGGCGACAATCTAAGGCGCGACAGGTTTTACCTCCTGATGTGCGATGCCACGGGACGTAATCTCGACGCATATTTTCAGCGCTACGGTCTTGGTGCTACCGGCAAGGGATTTGAAATAACCCAATCCGTGAAAAATACGGTGGCGGCAAAAAATTACCCGGTCTGGAATGGTCCGGAAGATAATCCGCCGATTAATTCCCTTTCGAATCCCGGCAGCCTTGCTGTCAACGAAGACGCTCCTGTCGGAACCGAGATTTATCAGTTTGTCGCGACACGACCGGCTACGCCGGGTGTCATCTGGGATTACAGCATTACTGCCGGGAATGGTGACGGGGCATTTTCCATCGACAAGCGTACCGGAATCTTGCGCGTGCTCGACATCGACCATGCGCGCAAATCCTCCTATGCGCTCACTGTCACTGTGCGGGATAATTGCGTTCCACGTCAGGCGAAAACCAGCTCGTTCACCGTCAGTATCCAGGATGTTGTCGAGCCTCCCAAATTATCGAGCAGGGTTTTTTCTGCCAGTACTGCCCAGGCCCCCGGTAGTGTGGTTGGCGATATTTCCGCGGTTATCGAAGATGGCCGGACAATTGCCAGCTGTGTCATCATCGGTGGCAACGCGAATAATGCCTTTTCGATCAATTCTTCCGGAACATTGACATTGGAACATCCCGATAAGGTTTCGGCCAACACTGTTGTCGGACTCATGGTTCGAATGACAGATAACGAGGGTAGAGTCGGGGTTGCCCGGTTTTATGTGGTTATCAATGCCTCCACTGGGGTAAAGGAAGAGCGCTGGAACGGAACGACCATGAGCGGCGATCCGTCAGTTGTCGGGCAATTCGCAAATTTTGCCTCACCCGAAAGAGTTGCTGACAACTATTTTCGCAGAGTATCCGGATTTCTGATCCCGCCTCGAACAGGTTACTATACTTTCTGGATTGCTTCGGATGACGAGAGCACACTCTACCTGTCCTCCGATAGTGACGCTGATAAGAAATCCCCAATAGCCAGTGTGAGTAACTACACTTCCCACCAGAGCTTTGATGAGTATGTGTCCCAAAAATCCACGACATTCCTCCTGCAAGGCGGAAATCCTTACTACATCGAGGCGCAGCAACGGGAGGGGAACGGCAATGACCATGTGTCGGTTGCCTGGGCTGGTCCTGGGCTTGCGCGACAGATCATTCCTGGGAGTGCGCTGATCCCGAATCTGACCGGGATCAGCATCCTTTCCGCCGAGCCGTCATCTCCGGTTAGTTATGCGGAGTGGCAATCGCAGTTTCAATGGAGTTCTCCGGAAGATAGCTTGCCTGGCGCGGATCCCGATGGCGATGGATTGGATAATCTCACTGAATACGCCTTCGGTGGAAATCCACTGCACAACGACGGGCTGGATGTCCGGCTGCTTCCGACTATGGGCCGGGATAATAACGGAAACCCCGTTTTTGTTTTCACTCGCGACACAATGCTGACTGATATCACCTATGAGGCTGAAAATAGCGTGGATTTGCAGAATTGGGCCACCATTCCCTTGAGCCGAATAATTGGTGTTGATATTAATGGTACCATTGAAACCTGCCAGGTTGCGACCAACTCATCGGAAAAAGGATGTTTTTACCGGATAAAAATTGTCCAGTCGGGAATTTTGTAACTCGGGGTATGATGGACCGACAGGCAGGCTGAACTCAAATCGGAATTTCCCGGCTGAACAAAACATCCCGTTTCCCGAACATTGACATCCTTGCGGCGACACCGTTTTGTAGCCAGATACGATGGCAGAAGGCACTTACCAAGTTATTGCACGCCGGTGGCGTCCGCAGCAGTTCGATGAGATTGTCGGGCAGGAACATATTGTTCGCACCCTGAAGAATGCCATCGAAACCAACCGGATCGGGCATGCCTACTTGTTTGTCGGTCCGCGTGGCACAGGCAAGACCACCACGGCCCGTATCTTTGCCAAGGCGCTTAACTGTACAGATGGCCCCAAGGTTAATCCACCATCCGACGATCCTATTTGTCAGGCTATTGTGGCTGGCTCCTGCATGGATGTCATTGAAATCGACGCCGCCACGAATCGCAGCATTGAGGATGCCAAGACCATCCGCGAGGAGTGCCAGTTTGCACCTACCCAGTGTAAATTCAAAATCTTCATTATAGACGAGGTACACCAGCTTACCAAGGAGGCGTTCAACACCCTCCTCAAAACACTGGAAGAGCCGCCTCCCCATATCAAATTCATCTTTGCTACCACCGAATCCGACAAGGTATTGCCGACCATTACCTCGCGGTGCCAGCGTTTCGAATTTCAACCGATTCCCGAGGAGAAAATCGCCGGACGACTTGCCGAGATCGTCAAGGCTGACGGCGTCGAGGCCGATCAGGATGCTTTGACGGCCATTGCCCGGTTGGCTAATGGCGGTATGCGCGACTCCCAGTCCATTCTCGACCAAGTCATTTCCTTCTGTGGAAAGAAAATCACAGCCCGTGATGTATTGGATATTTACGGCCTAGCCTCACAGGAGGACATTGAAACACTGGCCTCGGCGATGGCGGCAGGTGATTTTGCCAAAGTAGTGGCCTTGGCGGATCAACTAGTGACCGAGGGACGTGATTTGCTTCGCACGCTCCAACACACCCAAGCCCGGGTGCGTGAAGCCCTGCTGGCTTCCATCCGCGAAGGCGGCAAAACCGACAGCCTCGGCGCATCGCTGGCGACTGAACAGCTCCTGCGCATGCTGGAAACGCTCCAGTCAGGTGAGGCAGGTGTCCGTGGGGGACTTTCGGAAAGGGCCAATTTTGAAGTCACACTCCTCAAGGCGGTGGAGCAAAGTCGCTCCCGGGCGATAGACACGCTTATCAAGGAAATTTCGACGCTCGCAGCCGGCCTTCCCCAGGAAGCCGGCCAAAAAAAAATAGACAGATCGCATCTTATCCCGGAGAAAAAAACGGTTTCGGAGCCAGTGACTCCCAATCCGGTTTTACCTGCGCCCAGTGAGAAGACAGGCGCAGTTGAGGTGAATGAAACGGGAAAAGACTCTGACTCGATAGACAAAAAAAGAAAACCGTCAAAGTCGGCTAAGGCTGATCACAAGGACAAGACGAAATCCCCAGCCCAACCTGAATCGACACCTGTTTCTCCAAAGACTTCTTCCTTGGACGATGGTCCTCCACTGGATTCCCTTGGTGGGGCAGATGATATTGAGATAAATTCGGATGGGGTGGAGATTCCCCATGAATCCTCCGATGCTTCGCTTCGACCGCCGGTAGGCGCCGACTCTCCCGAATTTAAAAAAGCGGTAGAAACACTTTCGCCGCAACTTCGGGAAATTCTTTCCGAGAAATTTCGCGCCCAATTTACTGTCCTGCGCGATATTCCGGAAGAGCGTTATTTAAAGCTGCAGGATGGTTCCAAAGAAGGACTGAGAGAGACGCCGGATTTGGATGAGGAAATTAGTACAGACTAAGTTTGAGAATTTCTTGAATGGATTCTGCTGATACAGATTTGATCAAAGAATATCGCATCGCGAAAAGGTATGTATGGCTGGCTATCGGTGGAATAGTCTTCTCCTTGGTGCTTGCTATTGCTGGAACCATGATTGCCTGCACGGATCCTGATGTAAACGAGCCGGGTTTATTTTTGTTGCTTACAAGTGCGGTAGGAGGGGGCCTCCTTGTGATCAGTCTTTATATACTAATAGCCTGTTACCGGGAAAGACTATCTCTGTATTCTTGGGGGATTCGGGACAAGGGAGTGTTCAAGACGAAAGATATCTCTTTTTCCGATACCGATAACTTGGTCTGGGAGCCTGCCACGGGAACCGTGGTTGTTTACTCGACGGCTCTTTCCAAGACACGAATCTATCTTCGCAATTATAATAAGGAATCCCGGCAGGAAATAATTGCATTGTTTCGGGAAAAATTAGCGGAGAATATCCAGCGGGATTGGTTGCGATTTATGCAACTCAACATTCCCGATAGTTCGCCATCCATAGAATATCAAAAGCAACTTTGGAAAAGGAAGGCATGGTTTGCCGTGTTTATAGGGATGATCTTTTGCGGATTTGGCACAGCCTTTTTGATAATGGAGAATCCCGATAAGAAATGGGCTCGTGGGCAAAAGGAAGCAATGGTGGCAGTAAACTGGGGTGGTGCGGCAATTTTATTTTTCAGTGCGGCTAATCACTGGCGGAAAAATCGGCGAAAAAATAAGTGATTCTGCATGGCAGATTCGCGTTTTTCTAATGCTGGGTTAATTTTCTGAAAAATGTCCTTGGAGTAGAGACTGTATCGCAACACATTTTTGGTTTATGTAAGCAGCTGGATGAAACACATCCGGTGTGCTTTCTTAACACCACTTTCTTTATGAATCCCATTGAGGTTGGAATCATCAGCGACACGCACGGCGTTTTACGCCCGCAGGCACTGGAAGCGCTTCAAGGCGTCTCCATGATCCTTCATGCGGGTGACGTTTGTGGTCAGGAAATCATTCAGGAACTCTCCAAGATAGCTCCCGTTACCGGCGTGCGCGGAAACTGCGATACGGACGGCTTCGGTTCTCATCTACCTCTCAGTGAGGCCGTGGCCGTTGGAGGAGTCTGGATCTACATGTATCACGGACACACCCGGCTCGACATATCTCCGGGTGAGGCTGGTTTCAAGGTGGTCATCAGCGGGCATACTCATGTGCCGCGCCTTAGCCAGGGAAACGGAGTCCTCTGGATAAATCCCGGCAGCGCAGGTCCGCGTCGCTTTAATCTGCCTGTCACAATTGCTCGCCTGACTATTTGCAATGGTGAGGTTGAGGCTCGCCTGATCGATATTCTGACCCATTCGGAAACAACGCTATCCTCGCAATTCTGAGGAAAGCTGTATTGTTTTGGCGTTTCCTGAATGGCTGCCGACCTTCCCATTTTCAAAATCCGTGAGTCGTTGCTCGCTGCGTGCGGAAGAACCCGCCGTATTGTGCTGCAAGCGCCTACCGGATCGGGGAAGTCCACTCAGGTGCCGCAGATGCTCTTGGATGGTGGTGCCGTTAAGACTAGGGAGAAAATAGTCATCCTCCAGCCGCGTCGTTTACCCACCCGTATGCTTGCTGCCCGCATCGCGCACGAGCGTGGTCAATCACTAGGTGGTGAAGTCGGCTACCAGATTCGTTTTGACCGGGTCGAATCGGCGGACACGCGCATCAAATTTGTCACCGAGGGGCTTTTGCTTCGGCAGATGCTCGGCGATCCACAGCTAAAGGGAGTTGGGGCGTTGGTTTTCGACGAATTTCACGAACGCCACCTCGATTCTGACCTTGCGCTGGCCTTGGCCCGGCAATTGCAGGAAACCACCCGGCCCGACCTGCTCATCATTGTCATGTCGGCCACCCTCGACACCGAGGCGCTGGTGAAATGGTTCGCGGGCTGCGAGGCGTTGTCGGTCGATGGTCGCCTCTTTCCGATTAACATCGAATATGCCGGAGTCGGAGCCCGGACCCAAGGGACTCCTGTATGGGATGTCGCTGCCCAGCAATTCCGCAAGGCCTTCCATGCCGAGCCTGAGGGGGACTTTCTCGTCTTCATGCCAGGTTCATACGAGATCAACCGTACCATTGAAGCGATCTCGACGACCCCGGAGGGGCGGGATTGTCTCGTGTTGCCGCTGCATGGTGAGCTTCCGCCCGCCGAGCAGGACAAGGCGGTGTCGCGTCCTCCGCCTGGGATTCGCAAGGTCGTCGTTTCTACCAATGTCGCCGAGACTTCGCTGACCATCGATGGCATCCGGGTTGTCCTCGACAGCGGTCTGGCGCGCATTGCTCGTTGGGATCCGCATCGCGGCATAAACACCCTTCTCATTGAAAATATTTCGCAGGCATCCGCCGAACAAAGGGCGGGGCGTGCTGGGCGAACTGCGCCGGGATTGTGCATCCGACTTTGGAGCAAATCGGATCACGAAAGTCGGCCAACCCGAGAAACTCCGGAAGTGCGGCGTGTCGAACTTGCGGAACCGATTTTATCGCTCAAGGCCGGTGGAATCCATGACTTGGCGACATTCCCCTGGTTCGAATCTCCGGAACCCAAGGCTCTGGCTCGTGCCTTGGAGTTGCTGGCCGACCTTGGGGCACTCGACAGCGACGGCAGGATTAACGATACTGGCAAGCGCATGGCAGCATTCCCGTTGCATCCGCGCTATGCTCGCATGATGCTGGCTGCACATGAGCGACGGTGCGTTTCCGCGGTTGCCATCATTGCCGCCCTGACTCAAGGGCGTGACATCATGCTTCCACTCCATAATCGCCGGGATGATGAGAACCGAGATGAACTGCTGGGAGAAACGAACTCCGACTTTTTTCACCGTCTCACGCTCTTTGGCATGGCGCGGAAAAAGGATTTCGATTTCGGGTTCTGTAAAAAGTGGGGCATTCATGCCCAAGCTGCTCGATTTGCCGACCGACTGGCCGACCAATTTCTCCGCATTGCCAAGGCACAGGGGCTCGATGACACGGTTAGGCCACTGGATAATGAAGCCGTCCGTAAATGCCTTCTGATTGGTTTTTCCGACCATCTGGCTATTCGGCTCGATCAAGGCACTCTGCGGTGCGCGATTGTGCATGGCCGCAAGGGGGAGTTGCGGCGGCAGAGCGCGGTGCGCGATGCCCGTCTGCTGGTGGCAGCCGAGGTGGACGAAGTGGAGGCATGCGGGGAAGTCACCGTCTTTCTTGGGTTGGCAACGGAAATCGAAGAAGCTTGGCTCAAGGAGCTTTTCCCGGATGACTTCAGCGAGAAAGTTTTTGTCCGCTATGATGCCCATCAACGAAAATGTGTTTCTCGCCACGAGCGCCGTTTTCGCGATCTCGTTCTTGATGCGCGCGAACGCGAGGATATGGTTTCTGATGAGGCTAGCCGTCTGCTGGCCGAGGAAGTAGTGACCGGACGGCTTGAATTGACCCGCTGGAACGACACTGTCGAGGCATGGATCAATAAGGTAAACTTTGCGGCCAAGCATTTGCCGGAGCTCGGGATTGCCCCGATTGACGCCGAAGGGCGGAAAATGCTGATTGAGGAAATCTGTCTTGGCGCAACGGCTTGGCACCAGATCCGCGACAAGGATGTCTGGCCAACTTTGCGCGGATGGCTTACCCATGAGCAGGCCATGGCGATGACATCGATGTTGCCGGACCGGATTGACCTGCCTTACAAACAGCGTTCGGCGGCGATTGAATATACCGCTGACGGCGAAGCGGTGGTCGGTGCGCGGTTGCAGGATTTATACGACACCCCTGGTTCACATTTTCGTATCTGTGGCGGCAAGGTTCCTTTGATTATCGAGATTCAGTCCCCGGCGCGCCGCACCTTCCAGCGTACCCAGGACATGGATGCTTTTTGGAAAACTTCCTACGAATTGGTGAAAAAAGAATTACGCGGGCGATATCCAAAGCACGAATGGCGGTAGTTTTCTGAAAATGACTGCAGGAAGTGCCGACGTCTCGTCGGCAAATTCGGACTTTCCCAAGTCAGATACATATTCAAGGCAACTTTTGCAGAGATAAATTGTATCCAATGATGCCTGCCCATGAAAAATATCTTCCCTGCTCTGGCTTGTTTCCTTCTGACCTCTGCATGGAGTGTAGGACAGAGCGTCAATATCCCGCAAACCGACTGGAAGCTTAAATATGTCGATAGCTATCAAGGATCATCTTCTTCGGGAGAAATGGCCTTTGATGGGAATCCATTCACCCACTGGCATACCAAATGGGGTGAAACAGACCCGTTGCCCCATAACATCCAAATCGACCTTGGTGCTCCCTACGAAGTCAACGGTTTTGTATATGTCCCCAGGCCGGACGGCGGGAACGGAAATATCAAAAAATATGAGCTTTATCTGAGCAAGGATGGTGAGAATTGGGGAACTCCTGTCTCTGCAGGGGAGTTTCGCAGTAAAAGCGAGCCCAACACCTTGTTTTTCGATGCTGTTCCCGGCACGCGTTATATTAAGCTGGTGGCGATATCGGGGTTTAATGGGAACCCTTACTATGCGGCGGTTGCGGAAATTCAGATTTTCCAAAAATCCACCGAGAAGCCCAAGGCGGATTTCTCTGTGCCGATTCCTTTGGTAAAAACCGGGAGTAATGTTTATTTTACTGACAAATCCGCCGTCTCGCCCGTTTCCTGGGAATGGCGTTTTCCTGGAGGAACTCCGGAGATCAGCAATGAACAAAATCCCAAGGTGTCTTATCAATGGTCGGGGAAATACCCCGTTATGCTCAAGGTGACGAATCTCAATGGAAGTACTGAGATTACTCGCAATAATTACATCACTGTTTCGAATGAAGTTTCGAATTTAGCCCTGTGCCTTGATGGAAAGGATAATGATGTTCGCACGGGCATAGGCATCATCAAGCCGCCTTGGACCTTGGAAGCTTCGATCAAGGGTGATGACGACAAGTGGAAGGCATTGGAAGTTATTTTCGGAGGGGGCGAGTACAGCAAAACCAATGTGGCGGACAATGTACCACTGGCCTTGAAGAACGGAAGATTGCACAGCAGCCGTTTGGATATAACGGCAGATACTGTTCTCGATAATAACTGGCACCATGTCGCCGCCACCTGCGATGGAAAAAACACAACGCTGTACCTTGATGGGAAGGTTGTGGCCTCGGCTCCCAAATCTGTGGCGATTCTTCCGGGGGCCATTGGTATCAATCAGGAATCCGGTAGCACTTTTGGCGGATTGATGGACGAGGTGCGGGTTTGGAATGCCTGCGTCTCGGCGGAGATGATTCGCAGCTGGATGAACAAAGGCCTGAGTACGCAGCACCCGGATTTTAGAAACCTGGTCGGATATTATACATTCGATAACATGCAGGAAGAAATGGACGTGAATTGGGTGGGGCGGGGTCATCAAGCCTATCATCTCCGCAACTGCCGGGTTAGCTACAAGGGCAAGGCTCCCTTGGCCTATGCGGTTGCCAATACCAATCCCCATTTTGCCAATGCTCCGGTCAGGCAGGCATTTTTCAATGCGGTTACGGTTCCGAGCGAATGGGATGTCGATCCCGGCACAAAGGATACCCAAGCGCTCAAGTTACGCGTAGCTGTTACAGGTGCCTTGAATCCGCTAAACTTTACCGGGCTGACGCTTGATCTTGGAGAAACCACCGCCCTGAATGATATAGAGCGTATTCGCGTCTATCACACGGGACAGGCGGCGCGCTCTACCATCAAGCAGGAGATATTCGCGATAAATTCGCCGGACCAAGGGAAAATTGAGTGCAAAATTCCGGCTCAAAAAATAATTCCGCTAAACCACGGGATAAATTACTTTCTGGTGACTTGTGACATCAGCCCCACGGCGAAACCTGGAAATACCATAAAGATTGAGGTCGATTCCTTTAAACTGGGGAATGACAAAATCATTCCGGAGCAAAGCCACGGTTGCGTTCCTCAAAAGGTTGTTCCTTCCAGTAAAGATAGCCCGAATGTTTTCAGGGTTCTTGATTGGAACATCTGGCATGGTGGAGTTCACCTCGGCAATGAAGGCAGGGTCCGGGTGATTGATTTGGTCAAGGCAACCAATGCCGATGCCATTACCATGCAGGAGGCATATGGGGCTCAGGCGGAGATTGCGAAAGCGTTGGGATATCATCTGCAGACCGCGTCGGCAGGTGACAATCTGGCCTTGTTCAGTCGCTACCCGTTGGTTAAATTGCCCTCATCCAAAACATTCCAGTCCAACCCCGCCATTGTCACATTGTCCGGAGGGCGAAAGGTTTTGCTGAATTCCTGCTGGCTTCGCTATGCCTATCGTCCCGAATACACCTGTGCTTATTTCAATGATGGCATGGACCCTGCCCGGTGGATTGACGAGGACAGGGAGCTTTCAACGGCTGACATCCGTGGCATTCTGGAAAAAGACGTTAACCCCCGTCTGGCCAGGGAATCCATGCCTGTGATCATCGGTGCCGACTTCAATTCATGCAGCCATCTGGATTGGACTGCGGCAGCAGCGCATCTCCATCATGGCTATGGCCCGGTTCAGTTTCCGACGTCGCAGTATATGCTGGAGCAAGGATTCCGGGATAGTTTTCGCGAACAAAACCCTGATGAGGTTACCAGACCGGACGGAACTTTTGCCGTGATTTACGGGCAGTCGCAAACCTCGAGAATCGACTTTATTTATTACAAGGGAACCGGAATCAAAAGCATTGCCTCCAAGATCATCAGGACTGCGCCGGAAATAGATTACGTATGGGCATCCGACCACGCGGCAGTCATCACCACATTTGAACTGGCAGAAGAGAATGAGTGAGCCAAAAGAAGCAGTACCTGCTGCGAAACCGCAGAACTCTGCAACATCTTCCGCCAATAAGCTGAGGCTGGTTTCCCTGGATGCCTTGCGCGGATTCGACATGTTTTGGTTGATCGGCGGAGTTCCGTTCGTCTGCGCATTGGCTAAGTGGATAGATGCATATGCCTCGGAGACCCGTTATGCCTTGAGTCATGCGGGGTTTGGCATGCCACCCCGCGCGTATGACTTGGTTATGCCTTTGTTCCTGTTCATGTCCGGCGTAGCGATGGCCTTTTCAGGTAAATGGAAAAACCCGGAAATGAAAATGGACCGGGCTCGCTGGATTAAGGTTTTCCGCAGGGTGGCCATATTGTGGATTTTGGGTATGGCAGTTCAGGGCAACTTGCTTTCCTACGATATTTCCAAGTTTTACTGGTACACCAACACGCTACAGTCGATTGCCGCCGGGGGATTGATTGCCGAACTGGTTTCTCTTCTTCCCAAGGAAAAATGGCGGCTCGGGGCGTTTGCTGCCCTACCTGTCTTATATTGGATTTTGTCGGTCCTGATTTCACCGGGCAGATACGCCATGGAAACCAGCGGGGCCATACGTTTGGACGACATGCTATTCGGGATGGATCGCGGAAATCGCGCCTATGCCTGGGTGCTTCCCTCACTGAATTTCGGAGCCACGGTCTTGATGGGAGTCTATACCGGTCGCTGGGTGAGCAGCCTGCGCAAGCCGGGGGTCAAAACCGCAGGGTTGTTTCTTTCGGGTATTCTCGCCCTGGGCATGGCGGACTTATGGGAACCGCTGCATCCGATCAACAAACACCTTTGGACGGGTTCCTTTGTGCTCTGGTCAGGTGGCTGGTGCCTGATGATGATGGGCTTTTTCTATGGAATTGTTGATTGGCTGGGCTGGAAGCGTTGGACTTTCCCCCTGTGTGTTATCGGGATGAATTCACTGGCTGCCTACATGATGACCTCCTTGCTTAATTTTCGTCCATTTGGTCTGGTATTTATACAAGGGTTCAAGGGACGCGTGAGCAACGAGTGCTTTGAGGTGCTACACAGTGGCGCAACACTGGCGATTGTCTGGCTGATTCTCTATGTCATGTACCGGAAAAAGATTTTCCTGAAGTTTTGATTAGAACAGCCCTAACAGGACAAGATACACATCGGAGACGTAATTCCGACTCTTTTCAAACGTGACGATTTACTACTGAAATAAAAAAACTCAAGGTTGTCTTGGGTGGTGTCTATCGTGGAAGCCCCACGAAAAACCACATTGATGAAGATACAGTCCGGCGATCGCCTCATAGTTCTTGGTGCAAATCTGTCTTGCTCCGACGACATCTCCATTCTTTACGAGAAACTCTATTCTTTCTTTTCCAACAGGAGCTACCAACGGAATAGGGATGATGACAATTATGGGTATGATCCCGTTCCAGCGAAAATCGAATTTATATATCCAGATTTGGTCAGCCTCCTCTGTCCGAGTAAATTCGATGCTATCCGGGTTTCCCCAATTGTCTTCCAGCCAGGCTGTATCGTATTTACGAGGGGTGCCTTGCCCAGTGGTTCTAAATGTCCTTACTCCATGGATTCCTGCTTTTTCGCTGATTTGAAGAGACTCCATTTCGTTTGTTGCTGTGTATCTTGCAACAATGCCGACGCACCCTTGCAGGGAGAGGCTTGCTATGAGTAGTGCAGCGATCTTTCCCATGATGATTTTTCGTTTCTTCATATACACAGTATAACACTGTTGGCGTATGCGGCCTAATTGAAAAAACCAATGCAAGTATTGATCAATCGGGAGGCTGTCATTGCTCCTGAATTGTTTTTAAAGCCCATTGGCATATTTTTCGCTATGCCTTGCCCGCGTTTTTGTTTACGAAGCTTGGTTTCAACATAGATTTCCCTCTGCATGACACCATCTTCTCCCGAACTCGAAGGCGTACTCGTCGTTGACAAGCCCCAAGGGTGCACCTCGCACGACGTGGTGGATCGTCTTCGCCGGGTGTTGAAAATGAAAAGAATCGGACATGCCGGTACGCTGGACCCGATGGCGACTGGGGTGTTGGTGATCCTGGTGGGGAAGGCCACGAAGGCATCCCAGTATCTGATGAGCCGGGATAAATCCTATGACGGAACCCTGCGGCTGGGACAGGTGACGGATTCCCAGGATGCCGATGGCGAGATCATCGAGACAAATCCTGTCCCGGAGTCCATCACTGCCGATATCATTGCCGAGGCGATGCGGAAAATGCAGGGAGACCAGTACCAG
Source organism: Puniceicoccales bacterium (assembly GCA_031285745.1). Classification (GTDB taxonomy): domain Bacteria; phylum Verrucomicrobiota; class Verrucomicrobiia; order Opitutales; family UBA953; genus CALNBE01. Next base: position 30,201 of record JAITVQ010000096.1, read on the forward strand.
ACTCCGCCGATGTTCTCTGCCAAGAAGATCAACGGTGTTCCCCTTTACAAGATGGCCCGCAAGGGTGAGGAGGTGGCTCGCGAGCCGCGCTTCATCCATATCGAGAAATTCGATCTGCTCAACTACACCGCTCCCGATGCTTTGTTTCGTGTGTCGTGCAGCAAGGGTACCTATGTGCGGACCCTGGCGCATGATCTGGGACGAACCCTCGGTCCGGGATCACATCTCATCGCGCTTCGCCGGATTGCCTCCGGCGAACAGACGATTGAGCAATCCACCACCTTGTCCGACTTGGAGACGATGCCGGTGGCGGAAATCAGGAACCGTCTGATTCCTGTCTGGAAGGCAGTGCCAAGCCACGTCTTGTGACATCATGAAGTGCTACGAATCGCTGGAAAAGATCCCTGCATTGCGCGGTCCCGTGCATCTGGCGGTAGGCATGTTTGATGGTGTTCATCTCGGGCACAAGGAAGTGATCGGAGGCTCCGTGGCCTCGGCTGCACAGGCAGGCGGGACTTCGGGAGTACTGACTTTCACACCCCATCCGAGCCGGTTGTTTCACCCGGAGAATCCTGTTCCGCAGATTCTCAGCCGGGAGGACAAGGATGAGCGCATTGCGCGTCTCGGACCGGGATTCATTGTTCACCAGCCGTTCACCCGTGAGTTTGCTGCCCAGGCGGCCAAGGGTTTTCTGGAGTCACTGCGCAATGCCATTCCCAATTTGTTTGCGATTCATGTGGGCAAGAATTTCCGGTTTGGGAAGAACCGGACGGGAGACGTTGCGTGGCTGGTGGAGCATGCCAACCGACTGGGGTTACATGTACTCAGCGCAAACGATATCCAGGCCGACGGGGAGCGCATCAGCAGTACGCGCATCCGGGGATTGATTACCGAGGGGGAGATGGCCGTCGCAAATGCATTGCTGGGATATAACTATGCCGTTCACGGCGAGGTGATTGGCGGACGGGCCTTGGGGCGAACCTTGGGTTTTCCAACCTTGAATATTCCCTGGATGCCGGAATTAAAGCCCCGACAGGGCGTATATGCGGTTCGCGCCAAGACGAAAGGCAGCGATTGGTTTTCCGGTGTAGCCAACTACGGGCAGCGCCCAACGGTGGAAAACGGACCGGTTTCCCCGTTGTTGGAAGTGCATCTTTTATCCGGTGGCGATGACGTTCGGCGGGCTGGATTTGGGCCGGGTGCCATGATGGAAGTAGAATTACTGGAGTTCATCCGGCCCGAGAAAAAGTTCAAGGGACTTGATGAGTTGCGCGCGCAAATCGCCAAGGATACTACGGCAGCCCGGCGTTTCTTTGAGACGGGGATGATGTGAAGAGCGTTTAGCGTCTAGCGTGGAGCGTTTAGATTTTGAGGAAAAGAGACAGATGCAAATAGCCAAAGAGCAAGAAGAACTCTTCTGAAAACCCTATTAGCCTTGCGTTCGTCTAAACACTCCACGCTCCACGCTAAACGCTCTTCACCCCACCACCATCCGCCACACAAAGGCCACTAGGGCACATATCACAATGCCGATGCCAATGGGCATAAAGGTGGCGAGGGCGGTCCATTTGATTGAGCGCGTTTCCTTGTAAATGGTGTAAATGGTGGTGCTGCAGGGGTTGTGGCAGAGACTGAAGAGCATCAGGTTTATCCCGGTGAGGATCGTCCAGCCGGATTGGGTGAGCAGCATCCTTACACTGGTATCATCCGTTTCGAACATGACTCCAGCCTCGCCTCCGGGGACGACATGGCCGGTCAGGAGGACGGTCAGCATCAGGATGGTGGGAATGACAATCTCATTGGCGGGAATGGCGATGATGTAGGCCAGAAGGATGATGCCGTTGAGTCCG
>JAITVQ010000109.1 GCA_031285745.1 Puniceicoccales bacterium
GCTGGAAGCCTGCGCTACATGACGTCGGCTAGGACTCTCCTTGGTCCGCTTTAGCTGAAGGAGCGTCCGCAACCACAGGTGTTTTTCGCATTGGGGTTGTTGATGATGAAATTATCCCCGTTCGAGGTTTCGCCAAAGTCTATGACTGAGCCTTGGAGTAATTCGGCGCTCTGGGGGTCAATCAATATCCGGATATCCTGGCTGGTGGCTTCCAGATCGTCCGGTTTCCTTATATCAAAGGACATGCCGTAGTGGTAATGCGAGTTGCATCCCTGACAGCCGCCATCCTCGACAAAGACGCGCAAGAGGGAGTCCGGCTCCGTGAGTTTTTCATGGAGTTCATGGATTTTCCTAGCGGCCTCGTTTGTGAGGGTGATCATATATGAAAAAATAATGCAGAGTCAGTTTATCTGTCAAATGGTTCGGAGGATTAATGGAGATTTTTTTCTGCATGGGAGGCGAAATCAGGGATGGCAGGGAGGCTAATCCGTTGGCAGGGCTTTATTTTGGAACATCGGCTTGCTGTCAGGGACTTTTTGGAGCATATTGGGAGCATGGATGTAAAAGCCATTCCAGTTTCACTGCGCAGTGTCGTGCCGACGTCCAATGGCACGGCGGTCTTTCTTGCGTGTGAACAGAAGACTTTCGTCATCTATATTGATCCCGCCGTGGGGAGCACCCTGAGCATGGCGATCAATGGGGAGCGAAAGGAACGCCCGTTGACGCACGACCTGATGGGGAATGTGTTTTCAGGGTTTGGCATTAAGCTGGATCGCGTGGTGATCAACCATGTCGAGGAGGGGGTCTATTTTGCCCGGTTGATTTTGGTGATGCAAAATGAGATCGGGACGAAGATTCTGGAGGTGGATGCCCGTCCGAGTGATGCCTTGGTGATGGCCGTGCAGTTGAAGCGGCCTGTATATGTGACGAACGATGTGCTGGCCCGGGTGGAGGATATGACCGAGGTGTTGGAGAAGATCCTCAAGCCGAAATCCTGAGTCCCGCATGGGAATTTCCGCGCACACAGCCGAGGCAAGGGAGCTGCATCCGTTACCGGAGCCGATTGTCCCCGGGCAACCTTGGACTGTACTGGCCCCGATGCAGGATGTGACGACGCTGGGGTTTATGCGTCTGCTGAAGGATTATGGGGTGCCCGATTTGTTTGTGACGGAGTTTTTCCGGGTGCATGAGACTTCGACCCCCGAGAAGCATATCCTCGCCTCCATCGTCGCGAATGATACCGGACGTCCGGTGTTTGCCCAGTTGATCGGCGAGGATATTCCGCACATGGTGCGGACGGTGGGGCAGTTGTTGCGTCATCCGGTGGCGGGGATAGATTTGAATCTGGGTTGTCCTGCGCCGAAGGTTTACCGCAAGAATGTCGGCGGCGGATTGTTGCGGGATATTTCCCATGTGGACGCGCTGTTGGGTGCACTCCGGGCGGCGACTCCGGGCATTTTGTCGGTGAAGATGCGGATCGGGTTCGAGGATACTGCCAGCTTTCTCGATTTTCTTTCGTTGATAAACAAGCACCGGGTGGACTGGTTGACGGTCCATGGGCGGACGGTGAAGGGATTATACCGGAGCGCGGTGGATTATGATGCGATTGCGCTGGCGGTGCGAAATGTGACGTGTCCCGTGGTGGCCAATGGTGATATTACCTCCCCGGCAAAGGCGGCCTGGGTCTTGCAGAAGACGGGTTGCGCTGGGCTGATGATCGGGCGGAATGCCATCCGGAATCCGTGGATATTCCGGCAGGTGCGGGAGTTTTTGGGCGGCAAGGCTGTGTTTCAGCCGACTTTACTGGATGTCCGGGGTTATATCGACTCACTGGCGGAGGCCGTTTGTCTGCCGGATATGACTCCGCTTCGAAAGGCGGCCCGATTGAAGAAATTTTTAAACTTTGTGGGAATGAGCGTTGACCCCGAGGGAGCCTTCTTGAAGGCGATGCGGCTGGCCCAAAATCTGGATGAACTGTTGCGCGTGAGTGATGAGTTTCTGGTGAATGATGGGCAGGCTGAAAAGATGTTTTCCATGGAGCCTTATCCCGGAGTGGTGGCCCGACCCAATTGCGAACAAGGTTGTGAGTTGTAGGCGACTGGGGTTGGTTTGTTGCCTTCTTGCTTGGGGATGTTTGCTACAGGAGCTTTTGAGTAAGGGGCAATGCTGGGAAGGTTTACGACTGAAAGCGGACAATGTGGCGCTCATGATGCCACCATGCGGTGCGCAGAGTCCTCGTCATGAACGAATGATTTGAGGAAAAAGTCCTTGATGGCCCGGTCATGAGACCAAACCAATGAGGCGGAGCGCTTCATAAAGGCGTCATTTTTCCAAGAAAACATAACGAAGCACTTGGTCTATCTGTCATGGAAAAATGATCCATGGCTCAAGCACTTTACGGCCTTGTCATTGGTTCATGAAAACGCGCTCAAGTTCTTGAGGACTCTGTCATGAATCCGGGAAACGGGGGCCAAGCCCTTGGGCAAGGCGTCATTTTTTCACAATGTCATGAACTAGGTGGGGTAGTTTATACCAAATTGCCCTCCATTTGATCTTCTGGTTATTATCGTGCGGGCTGGTGATTAGTATTACACATTTGACATAGTAGTGCTTAAATGGAATTTTTTCTCCATGACGCTACCCCTGAAAAAAGCATCCTCTCTCGTCATAGTGTGTGCGGCTTTTAATTCTGTTGCCCAAGCTGACACAACATGGGTGGGCGGTGGTACTAATGCGAATGCCTTCTACCAAGGCTATAATTGGACAAATGGGCTGCCTGCGAGTTCGGCAGGTTCTGCGTTTACGCAAAACGCACTTATTGATACTTCGGCCTATGCGGTTGGGGCAGCAATTGATACCACCTCTGGGGCGGGTGCTATCAATTTAGGTGCATATTCGTTGACCATTACCAATGGCGGTACTTTGGCCATGAGCGGTGGATCCAATGTCGCAGTTTCCGGATCTACAGGAAATTTACTTACGGTAACGGGGAGTGGTTCTAAATTGGCGTGGTCAACGAACAATTCCACTGGTGGGTTTTCGGGGGTGAATCTCGTAATTGCAGATAGTGCCAAAGTTTACCGGGTGGGTGGGTTTTCCGGTGGAAGCTTGGATATTTCCGGCGGGGCTCTTACCATGCTGAGCGGGAAGGGATTGGCGAATTTAACCAGTTTTGAGATG
>JAITVQ010000134.1 GCA_031285745.1 Puniceicoccales bacterium
AGGTCAATTAAGGCTTCATTGAGAATGCCTTGGATGCCATTTAGTCCTCCGTAAATTTCGACGATATTGTCCTCATATTGCAGGGCTTCCGTGATGACCCCAGCGAGGCTGGCATTAATGACAGGAGTAGGGCCGCCGCTCTGCGCGACAAGCAAATTTCCGGTGAGTTCTTGTCCCATTGTTTTGAAAGTAACTTGCCTTGTGTGTTTGGCGAGAGAGTGGTTGGCAATGCGGAAAACGATTTAATGAAAAAAAAGCTGAATACCCCCTAATAAATTTCTTGGTGATACGTTTTTTTATGTGACACTCTTTTAGACACACTTTACGCGTACTCTCTTTTATATGAGCCAAGATAGCCCACCTCCTGCTTCCCCTGATCCCAACATCCCTGTCGAGACGCATACCACGCAGACCGAGGTATTGCCCACCCGTACAAAACTAAGCTGGTCGAGCTTTGGAGGAGACGGATTTCTGGTTTCGCTTGTCTTGCATCTAATACTGGCCTTGGTCGCGATCTTCTGGGTTATTTCGACATTTGTAGATACTCCGCCGGAAGATCCAACTACTTTTGCGACGGGCGCGGGTGGAGGAACCGGAGGCGACCGGGCCAAGAACTTTGAACACCGAATCACGCCGAAGAATGCGCGGAACATGGTGAAGACGCCGAATAAGATCACGGTTAAGGGAGCGACTTCCTCAGTGGCGTTGCCGGATATGCCTAATCTGGGGATGTCCGCCTTTGAAAGTGGGGCGCTGATGGGCGGCTCGTCAAAGGGTATTGGCGGCGGAGCCGGAGGAGGGAGGGAACTGGGATAGGCGTTGGCCGAGGAGGAGGCCGCAACATGGTATCTCTTTTCGGGATGAGTGGTTATGGCGCCGACTCGGGAATGATAGGCACTTTTTATGACCTGAAGCAAACTGCAGACAAAGAGCCAACGGATATGGCTCCCGGAAGCAATGAAGGACAGCAAAACTATGTAGACAAAGTTCGCGCCTATGCCCGGAGTGGATTTAAGGAAGGTGTGCTCTCAGCTTATTTTAAAAGCGATGAGCGTTTGATCGCCAGCCAGTTTTTTGTTACTCGTATGGGTGCTGAGGGGGCTCCCAAGGCATTTAATGTGCCTGAAGTAAAAGCCAGCCGTTGGTTGGTTCATTATACCGGATATGTGAAAGCTCCAAAAAGCGGACGGTTTCGCCTGGTTGGATTGGGTGATGATATCCTGACTGCTTATTGGCAGGATCGGCCGGTGTTGGACGGCGGTTATGATTTTATCAGTGAGAAGCACAATCTCCACGCTGGAACTGGAGGTGCTACGCCGCGTAATGGGACGGGAAACCGGCTTACCAAGGAAGAACAGGAAAAATGGGGGAAACCCGGTTACGGGTTGAGAACAGGAACCTGGGTGGATGTCGTTCGGGGGCAAACTTACAAGATGGATGTCTTGATTGGAGAAACCCCTGGAGGCGTTTTTGAAGCCTACCTTATGCTTGAGGAAGCTGAAACACCGTCTAGCAGAAAAGGAAGTGGAAAATTGGTTTTATTTAAGGTGGGCAATACTCCCTTGCCTGCTGAGATTGCGAAAGGATACCAAAATGCCCGTTGCGATATGAGTGGTGGAGACTGGGTGTGGCAACCTGCTCCTCGCAGGGTTCGTCGTTAATCAAGGCAGATTTTCAAGGCCGGAGCGTTTGATGTCGCTCCGGCCTTGCTGTATTCGCACATAAATGAGATGCTGAAATATAAATAATGCATGCGGCAAAAAGGGTCATGAAATCAAGAAACCACACACACAAATCTGATTTGGACACAGAATTAAATCCGGCTTCTGTGGGGATGAATGATTTTCATGAATTGGAGAAATTGCTTAAATATACTTTTCGCGACAAATCTTTCTTGGCGGAAGCGCTTACCCATCCCAGCTACAAGTCAATTGAACCAGCTGCCCGGGACAACCAGCGGTTGGAATTCCTAGGTGATGCTGTCTTGGGATTAATCTTTGCAGAAATGCTATTTCATCTCTCGCAGGATGCTGCAGAGGGACAACTGACCAATGCCCGGAGTAAATTGGCGAGAGGGAGCAATCTTGCCATGGTTGCTAGAAATCTGGGTTTAGCATCATACATGCGTTTTGCACCAGGGACTGACGCCGAGCGCATCAGGGCAACTGAATCAGTCCATGAAGACGCGCTTGAAGCATTGTTCGGAGCGGTGTTTGTGGATAGCGGAATCCGCGCGGTTCGTTCCCTGGTAAAGCGTCTCTTCGCAGACGAGCTAATTTTGGACCCTGTGTCCATCGAGCAAACCCGTTCCGCTAAAAATCGTTTACAGGAAATTGTCCAACGCCACGAGAAATCCCAAGGAGAGCAGTGCATCGAATATAGGGTCGTCGCAGAAGAAGGTCTGCCTCACGAGAAATTGTTTACGGTCGAAGTTTGGGTTGGTGATGGTTGTTGGGGCCGGGGAACTGGCTCCTCGAAACGAAGCGCAGGGGAAGCTGCTGCTTTGGGCGCGCTTGCCCAGAAGACATGTTAAATTAAGGGAGCTTCTTGTATCCAAGTAACAAATACGAGGGTAAACCAAAAGGACTATGCGGCATTGAGTCACGATGATGATGCTAGTTATTCCTACTCCCTCCCGTCCCCTCAATTCTCGTCCAGACCTCTGCTCTCACCACACAAAATAAGCCCTTCTCCCCTAATGAAATAAAAAAAGTCTAAGAGAATAACTTGACAGTCGGGGAATGAATTGCAGTTTGCGCGGCTCCTTCAAAGCGGGGGTGGTAAGAAACTACCG
>JAITVQ010000204.1 GCA_031285745.1 Puniceicoccales bacterium
AAACACGGCCACACCCCGCCTCCGCGCCGCCGGGGCTACCTCTTCCCCATGCCGCAGCCGCGAACGCGCCCCACCGCCCGTCTCCACCCTACCGGCGCGGCTCCTCCCCGAAGCCCACCCCCGGCGGAGCATCCCGGAGCGACGCACCCAATCCGATGTCTCCGGGACCCGCTCTTCTTCCGCCCCGGCGGAGGCCAAGGACAAAGCATTCTCCGTCAGCGCCCCCTTGGAACCCCCTCCCCAAATGCGCCGCCACGCTCATTGACAACCGAATAGCAGCACCAACGCAATCGCCATGAGGTCAAGGCGCTCTGCGGGCGACATCATCCCAGGAATATGTACAAATAGACGAGTATGAACATCACTTCGACAGCGATCACCGCCAACCAAGCCGTAGCGTTGCTCGAAATGGATGCCGGGCGCATATTCCTGCCTTTATCAAGGATGGATGTACCACGGGCATTCCGCACCGCGCCCGTACCGTGGCGACTTCCTTCCGGCGCGGACGGCTGCTGAAGCAATTGTCGTGTGCCGCGCCCGTCGCGGCATCCGCATCCGCCCGCGTCCGAATGCACCGCAGGAGCAAACCCTTCCCCAATCACTTGTTCGTCTGCCATTCCAGATATCGCCTGTCGGAAAAAGCCCAAAAAGTCAGCATGCTACCCCGTTCCCAAGAAGCCAGAAGACTTGAGAAGCGAATATTATACTGTATTGCGCACAGAACGAGTCAATAGGTAAAATTGGAAAAATTTTATTATTTTATACATACGTATCTCATTTTATTGCAATGTGATACACGATTTAAAATTGAGTGGACAAATTTTATTTTCACTCCCAATAGGAAAGTGGCAATTTCCAGGTAATCATCCAAATAGGTTGAATCACAAATCCCATCCCGGTATACTGTATCTTCAGCAACGACTCTCAAATGCAGGAGATGATGATGAGACGAAAGAGGGCCACACCCGAGGATGATGGCTGGAGGATACCAGACGACCTGTGGGGGCGTATAGAACCGCTTCTGCCGCCTCCGCCGTCACACCCCCTTGGTTGTCACAAACCGCCCACGAATCCACGGAGGACCATGGACGCCATTTTCTTTGTTCTTCGCACTGGGATACAATGGCGCTCACTGCCATCCTGCGGCTTAATACATGGCAACACCGCGAACAGATGGTTCAAATTATGGCTCCAGGTCGGTGTTTTTCATGAACTCCGTCGGGTGATCCGGGATGAGTGCGATGATGACTTTGGCATGGACTGGTCGTGGCTTTTCGGGATGGAGTTGCCTCCGGCCGGAGGGAATGTCATTTCCAGAACAAAGAGGAGAAAAAAAAGGGAACAAGCAAAGACCGCCAAGATGCGCCCAAGGCAGGGGCAACAAACTGGCCCCCACATTGTAAACAGCGGGATTTTTTCCATCACCGACTTTGCGCGATTTTCACGCACAACTCGCAACGCGTTGTTGCATTACGACCGGATCGGCTTGCTTCCTCCCGTGTTTCGGAGAAAGAGCAGTTATCGTTGCTATTCCAGCGGGCAATTGGCGGCACTCAATGTCATACGCATTTTGCAGGATATTGGCATGTCGCTGAGCGAGATCAAGACTATCGTGGATGACCGGATGCCGGAGCAGATATATGAAATGCTTGGATGTCAACTCGAGGCAATCGACGCAAAAATAGAGGCATGGATTCGAAGCAGAAAATTGTTGCGCGCCATGCGGGAAACGATTCATTCCGCCCTGGACATCGATGAAGACGCGATCACGGTGCAACTCCTGCCGAAAGCTGCGATTATTCTCGGTGGAGTGAACGACTACAGTCAAGGCGGGACGGATTATGACGCTCTGTTCGCCTTTTATAAGACCACCCATGAAAAATTCCCGGACTTGGACCTGAACTATCCCGTTTGGGGCATATTTTCGCGGGAGCGGGTCAAACGGGGGGATTGGAAATGGCCGGACCGGTATTATCTCCACAGCCCCGAAGGCACCGACAAAAGACCGTCAGGTCTCTATGCCATCGGCTACGAGCGCGGAGGGTATGGCCAACGGCGTGACGTGTACGAACGGTTGGTTGAGCACATGGACAGGAATAACCTTGAGATATGCGGCGACGCCTACGAGGTGAGGCATGGTTCAGCCCATCGCTTGCCTTGGCGACCGGCCATTTGAAGCCTTCCGGAAGGTATGCGCCAAGGATATTTGCCATCAACTCATTCCGGGCGTCCTTGTCCGGCAACTCATAATGAAGGACATCGTCGAACCGGCGGAATAAAGCACGATCCAGAAGTGCGGGATTGTTGGTTGCGGCCACGATCAGGCTGTCGGATTGATCCTGCTCTATGAATTGCAGGAAGGAGTTCAAAACGCGGCGCATTTCACCGACATCATTGTCCAGAGAACGATCGCCCCCGACCGCATCGAATTCATCGAACAGGTATACACCCGGCGCATCCTGCATGAGGTCGAAAACCTGCCGGAGCTTGGCCGACGATTCCCCCATGAACTTTGTCACCATCTTGTGCATCTGAACCGTGTGCAGAGGCAGCCGCAGCTCATGA
>JAITVQ010000242.1 GCA_031285745.1 Puniceicoccales bacterium
TTTCCGTCTCGACATTGCCGTGTTCCGTGATGCCGACATATACGCCGGTTTTAGCCTTGTTTACCTTTTCCCAGTCAATCTTGGAATCGGCAATCGCCTCATGGGCGCAATAAATGGCGATACTGCCTGCCCGGGTGCCATTGCGGATTTCTTTCCGCTTCTGGTAACGTGTTGCGTCAAAGTCGCATACTCCTGCCGGATGTCGCCCCATGTAGCGAACGTCGATTTCCGCAATTCGGGCAACGCCGTCGATCAAGTTCTTGCGGAACTCCCCAAGGGAATTCCCATTAGGCGCTGTAAGGCCGATGCCTGTGATGACTATGCGGGGGAGACCTGCCATGAAAAATGCGGAGATAAAGGCGTCCCTTGGAGGAATGTCAACCGGGAACCCAGAGAGTTTTGGAGGAAATGTAGTTATCCTCTAAATGCATTTTTCCTTTGCCTTTTTCTACATTTGAAAAATCTTTTATGAGGTATGGCCCTTAGTCCATCCAAATCACATTTGTTGCTTACGAATATCGCACTTGGTAGCTTAGCCCAATCTCCCAACCCTACGCCTGTGTCCTCCCTTCAAGAAAGTACCGTCCTTCGCCAACGCCTCAGCATGCTGGAAATCGCCAATCAGGCGTTATTCGAGCTTCTCCAGGAGAAACTTTCTGTCAGTCAGGACGAAGTCCTGAACAAGATGGAAATTATCCGGAAACGCATTGAGGAAGAAAAAGTTGTTTGTCCCAAATGCAGACGCCTCATGAGTGCAAGCAGGGAAACCTGCTCCTACTGTGGCTCATTGCTGCATCCTGATCAGCCCGAGGACCACTGGCGGCCATAACCGCCTGGCTTTTAATCCCGGTGTAGTGCGATCAGAAATTCCCGGTTTCCGTCGCCGCCAGTGATTGGCGAGTCGATTGTCCCGAGGATGTTTGCTCCGGAAAGATTGGTCCGGACGAAATCGGTTATTTCAGCAACGACTCTTTCGTGAATGGCTGGATCACGGATAATCCCGCCTCCTTTGTCGACCTCATGTTTCTCCGCTTCGAACTGGGGCTTGATGAGAGCGACCAGATATCCGTTTTTGTCGACTCTGGCCCAGGCAGGTTCGAGTACTTTGCGCAGGGAGATAAAGGCCAGGTCCATTACCACGATGTCGAATTGCTCGCGAGGCAACGGGATTTCGGATAGGCTGCGCGCGTTGATTTTTTCCAGATTGGTGACCCGGGAATCATTGCGGAGTTTTTGGTGTAATTGACCATGCCCGACATCCACACAGACGGAGTCTGCCGCACCGCGTTGCAACAGGCAGTCCGTGAAGCCTCCCGTCGAGGCCCCGACATCAAGCGCATGGCCATTGGCGATATTAATGGCAAAATGTTCCAAGGCATGTTCCAGTTTTTCGCCTCCCCGGCTGACAAAACGCGGCGGTTGTTCCACCAGCAGGTCAATGTTTTCGCTGATCAATTGAGCCGGTTTATTCACAACGCTATCAGGGCCGGTGCGAACTTTTCCGGCCATGATGAGCGCCTTGGCTACGGCGCGGGATGGCACCTTCCCTTGCAGGACCAGTAGTTCGTCAGCGCGGATTTTTTTTGCGGTTTTTTCCAAAACAAAAGATTAATCGCTGCTTCTTCGTCCGCTGACAATCGACAAAAGATAAAGCAAATTACCCAATGAGGCGATGAACGCCGCAATATAGGTCCATCCTGCTGCGCTTAATGTCTCATTTACCCCGGCTCTCTCGTCAGGCCCGATGATGCCCAGCTTGCCTAGCAGCACCTCTGCCCGGCGACTTGCGTCGAATTCAACCGGCAGCGTTACCAGTTGGAAAAGGGTCAGTACCATGTAGCAGCCGATACCGAGATAAATCAGGCCCAATATATGGAAAAGAAATCCTCCAAGGATTACGAACGGGAGCGCGTTGGAGGCGAGCATGGTAATCGGGACCAAGGCCATGCGGAATTTTAACATTCCATAGGCTTCCTTGTGCTGGATGGCGTGTCCTGCCTCGTGCGCAGCGACTCCCAGCGCGGCCAGGCTGTTGCCCCGGTAGTTCTGTTCGCTCAGCACCAGTTTCTTCTGGGTCGGGTCGTAATGGTCGCCGAGAAAAGAGTTGTTCATCTCAATGGAGACATCGTTGATCCCTGCCGACTGGAGGACGAACTGGGCCGCTTCGCGCCCGGTGATTCCGCTGCGCGAGGGGATCTGCGAGTTTTTATGAAAAACAGAATGCACCCGCATCTGAGCCCACATGCCGAGCAGGCCGGGAATGATTAACAGAAGAAGAAAGGTCATTTCCTTTTTAAGAAATACATCTGGCCCTGATTGCAAGCCAGCGGCACCGTAAAATGGATTACAGATTTAAATGATTTTTGTAAGTGAGGAGCCTGTTTTGATAAAACAAAAAGCCCGGAAACTCCGGGCTTTTGATTGGTGGTTGTCGATCTGGATTATTTGCCGCCTTGGGCCACGGCGTCCCGCAGGGCTTTCTCCGACTCGGGATTCCAATAGCCGCATTCCAGCTCAAGGAACACTGACGTGTAAGGCATGGTGCAATCTGTCTTGATGATCAGTACGCTAAAGAGCTTGGAGGCTTCATCCAGTTTTTTGATGATGTCTTCGTGGGGGAGTTTTTTTACCACGGAACCAGCGATCACCTGGTCGAGTTCCTGACGATAGGCGGTGATTCCCTTGGCGTTTTCCTCGGCGACGTAGGCCAGCTCATTGTCCACATAGACATTCGGGTAAACATGCTTGGCGTTTTTCAAGACTTCCAATGCCTTCTTTACCGCGTCGACCTGCTCCCCACCGACAACCACGGTGTCTATGCCGGGAGCAGTTTGCAGCGGGTAGGCCGAGTCAACAATGGCGATCCAGTTGCGATGACCGTAGAGGTCCAAGCGGGATGAGATTTCGTCACTGACGGATGTTTTGCTCATGGAAACTTCCTCTGCAGGGGGAGGGGTGGTTTTGCAACCTGAAAGGGATAGGGAGCCTGCTAGGGCGAGGGAAAAAGCAACGGTTTTAAGCATGGCGATAATTCATTGGAGAAACCCTGTCTTGGCAAGAATATCATATTTGAAATTTAATGCATTCGCCGGGATGTGGGCTATCGAATGACGACTGCTCCCTCCGGGGTCATTTCTCTTTTCACACTCTTTTCTGTCCAAGGTCCGGAGTGTGAATTGGACACTTCATTTTTCTCGATTAAAATATTGGCACAATGACGGAAGATGAATGGCTCCTTCTTCCAGCTTCGATAATGATTGTCATAAACCACCTTGTTATTGCGGAACGCCAGCCCGTCGGTCGAAATCGCAAAAACTAATGGCACGTCGGAAGTATAGAAGGCATTGTCTTCAATGCGCACGTTCCGGTGGTAGTAACCTTTTTTTTCCTTGAGATCGGGAATCTCCGGGTAGATGGAAATAATCCCCTCGGTAAACTGGTAACGGGAGGTCAGATTGGCGCGGAAAATATTTTTCCGAATCAATACATCGGCACACGCTCCGCTCTCATACCAGCCATTGGAATCTCCGGCCAAAAGAATGGCTGATCCCGAGGAATGGTCAAAGTTGTTGTTTTCCACCAAGACAGGTTCGGGGGTTGTGAACAGCGTGCCTCGTGCCCGGTTGTTGCGCACAGTATTCCCGCGAAACACGACGGAGGGAAACCAATCGGCATCCTCCAGGGCATCGCCTTTGCCAATGCCAGCGGGAATGTCGCTCTCCAAGGTAATCTCCACATTCTCCGTGTTAATCCGGCGAATGGACTTCACCTTTACGGGAGGCGTTAACTCCAAGTGCCTGGCGTGGATAAAACGCAATGACTCGCCCGGCAGTACCACCTCGAATCCTACCGACTGTCCGTGCACATAACGGGCCTTCAGAGTTCGGTTATCCACCGTTTCCTCAATTCGCAGGCAAGTCGCATGCACGTTGATGGCGTCATCCATCATGGCTTCATATAATCCGTTTTCACACATGATTGCTCCCCGGCAATTTGAGAAATGCGTGGCATCGGCGTTGTTCGTGAAATAACGGTCGGTGCCCTTGGCCAAATTGATTCCACCGCCCGAGATGCGAATGTTTTCCGAGCGCTGTCCCAATATCGCCATCCCTGCCGCCTGGTGTATATTGACCTGCTCCAACACCGTATCCTTGGCGCGGTAGATGCATATTCCCGGATGCGGGCGTGAACTATGTCGCATGGTGATGCGATCTCCGATTTTCACTTTCGTTTTGCTGATGTCCTTTTCCACCCGGTAATGCCCGTCACTTAATACAGTCAACTTTCCCCGATAACCAAAGTCTCCTGTTTCCGCGACTACCTCCCGGGTTGTTCCGTCAAAAACAATCCCATGCCCCCAATCCCCGGCTTCCCATCCCTCGCCCTTGTGCACTATCCAGCCATTGCGAATCTCGTGGGGATACTGCTTTTGATCCACTGTCATTTCAAATGTGCCCGGTTCAATCTTGGTAATGATTGCCTGGGAGTGGTGCGGTCGCTCGAAGTCGATGGAGACATTTCTCAAAATCACTTTCTCCGAGTCCTGAATCAATACGGGTAGCATTTTCCCATGAAAGACAAAGGTGCTGCCTTGCCCGTCGATGATAACATCATGCAGATCCACCAACGGGATTCCCACGGGATGCCAGGTTGGCTGGTCATGGTTGGAAATATGGAAATGCCGCCGAAGCGCGCCTGTGTACCAAAAATGGTAAGTGCCCTGGGCCAGTTTCAGTGTCGAACCGGGAGCCTCCCGCAAAGCCTTCAATGCCTTGCATAATGCTGTAGTCTGGTCATCACGACTATCGGGTCTAATGCCAAAACTCTTCCCCTCAAAAACCTGTCCTGCCTTTGGTTTGTCCATTGATCCATACTGCCATTTCAAATCTACCCAATCCGCATGATCATAACTATTGTTCCCCAAATCATCCGCCTGCAAATAGAGTTTCCGATGGAGGGCGGACGGCACCACGATATCAAAAGACACGGCAGCGTCGCCCGACTTCAGCTCGGGGGATTCCCACAAAACAGCATCCCCGGACAAAATCCGGAATTTTACCGACCCGTTGCCCTTCCCTGCGGCATCATCCACGCCAACCGCCCCGGATAGGCGAACCGCTCCCGGCGGCACCGTCACAGGAAACTCCGAAACCGCATGCGCGCCCAGCCCGCTCTCATATGTCTTCCCAGCAATAGTAAGCGCTTTCCCTGAAACAGATTTATTTACCTGCAGTGCCCCGTAAGTCTGATTTGCCATCGCCACGTCCTCCACGGTAACGGGGCCGGTAGCAGCCAAGAGCGCTGATACAGGGAGGCAAAGGATGGAGAGTACCCAAGCGATGTTTCTTTTAGACACAGACTTTTAACACACTGCCCAGAGCAAATTGTTCCTCAAGAGGATTGCTTGAGTCACGCCCTCCCCAAGAACGAGTTTGATTGCTGCTCCATTTTGAAGATAATGGCCAAGAGTGTACGAAACAGTTTACATCTCTGCCATTATTCAGGCTCAGGAGTATCTTCGCCATTATCGCGACGTTGAGAAGTTCATCGTGTTTTTCCGGCAATGTGCGCGATATGATAATTGCTGGGCTTGTCCACCCTACGGATTCAACACGGAAGAATATCTAACCGGATACAATAGCATCCATATTTTGGGAGCGAAAATCACCCCGGGAGCAAGCCTCAGAGA
>JAITVQ010000288.1 GCA_031285745.1 Puniceicoccales bacterium
AGTGCCAATGACGGATACGATGCTGCCTGGTCGCTCTATCTGGGATCGAACTTCCACTTCACCCCTGCTGTAACTCTGGGTCTCGGCTATGAATATGGCCGCTACCGCGACGGGGCAAACGGTGTTGATCGCACCGACAGCCACTCTGTTCGCGCCCAGCTGCAGGCGGTGTTCTAAATCGTGCGAACACTGTTCGCTTAAAAAGAAAACCCTGCCGGATGGCAGGGTTTTCTTTTTGGCATTACGTGCTGTCACGCTTGCGACAGTCGATAGCACTAAGATCTCATCAGCGTGGCAATAATTGCATCAACCTGGGCCGTCAGTTTTGCAACATCTCCACAGATTGTTTCGTCGAAAGCGAAGGCTTTTCTCCCGAAATCCTCGCGAAAGATATGAACCTCCCCATTTCGATAATGAACGGCGAATGCCGTATGGCAACCTTCGCCCAGCCGGGCCAGGAAGGTGCGTTCAATCAGGACTGCTCGCCCGGTGGCAGCGTCGCAGATGGGAGCAAAAAAGTCGGCATCCGCGGCGCGTATCTGTAACGCAATGGCGGCTTGTCCGGCGGCGGGGACCATTTTCTCCAAGCCCCATTTCTCGAAAACCAGTCCGGGCCAATCATGAATGCCGAGCCGGGCCAGTCCGGCGGCAGCAAGAAACGAAGCGTCGGCGTCCCCGGCGGCGATCTTTTTTAACCGAGTTTCTACGTTTCCTCGCAACTCGGTGAAAGTTACATTGGGGAAATATGGCCGGGCTTGGGTACGTCGGCGCGGGCTTCCTGTCGCGATAACTTTTGGGGTCTCCACATTTTCACGACGTACCAGCATGTCGGATGCGTTCGCTCGCGGTAGATAACCAATAATATTTAAACCGGCCGGAATTTCCGTGGGCAGATCTTTGGCACTATGCACGGCAATATCGCCTCTACCTGCAAGCAATGCGTTTTCCAGTTCCGAGGTAAACAATCCTTTCCCGCCGGTCTTTTCCAGCGACCACTCGAGTTGCTTGTCTCCCGTGGTAACAAGAACCTCCGTTTTGAGGCTACAACGGGGAAACTTTTCCCTGATTGCCTGGGAAACCAGATCGGTTTGACGACGGGCCAGGGGGCTGCCCCGGGTCAGTAAAATACAGGAATCGGGAATCATTTCTTGAGAACCCAAAGAATAAACCAAGCCAAAGGAATTGCGCTATTTAAAACCAATCCTGGCCAGGCCAGAATGCGGGAAATCAGCGATGGAGATGTGCCTCCCCAACGGGCATAAAGCGCAAATGCCGCTCCAGCCAATGCAGTGGGAATACCCACGGCCAATGCGATAAACAAGGTGTGTTCGTCGAGGGAGAGTTTTTTGGTTTTGAGAAAATCAATCATTCCTGGCCGGGACATGGTGAGTGCTACTCCGAAGACCAGTAATGATGCCAATGCAGCCATGGTCTGCGAATGGCGCAAAATTGGAGGATCATCAGTTTCGGCGTAATTCATTAGGCAGGCGATACCATGAAAGTTGTGCTGAAAAGGTCAAGTGAGGCAGAGTGGGGAGATAGCATATGAAAAGAACGCCTTCTTGGCGCGCCGGTTTATCTCAGTGTCGTTCATTCCAAGCCTTGCTGGAGAAGCGAGCAACTGTTTCAGAGAATAGGGCTTTTTCAAATACCGGCATCGGTTGCGCGGTGGTTTTGCATTTAAGGATGTCGGCAAGCAGAGTGGCAAAGTCTAACTCAAACTTTTGCCAATCCGTGTTTGTGCCTGTGACAGCCTTGGCGATGCTTCCCTGCACCAGCAATCCATGCCGGTTGCGTTTTTGAGCGGCCCCGGCGATTTTTTGTCCATCGCAAGGCCGCACTACGTCGAATATCTCCGGAGCGACGAAACATATCCCCGGTTTGTGGGCTGGTGGCTTGGGCTCATCCGTCGCACAATTATTCCCTGGACAGGGGACAAGCTCTGCCGGGATGTTTTGCCTGTGCAATGCCTCCGTGAGAGCCTGGTGGATCACCTTGTAAGATTCCGTCGCATGAGCCTGGCAAAGTCGATGGGCAAACGGGATGATCACCGTATAAGTCCAATCGTCGAGATGCGAGACGACTCCGCCTCCGGTCGGGCGACGAATCAACGCACACTGGGCCGGTGTGGTTGCCCAAGTTTGTTGCCAATTTTGGGAAAGCCCAAAAGTAAATGCAGGCTCATTCCAGGTATAGTGACGAAAACGCGCCACGGCATTGTCCGGATAATTTTCGAGTAACAGCAAATCGAGCGCCATATTTTCAGCGGCGCCGGCAGAGTCATTGGCAAGGTGGTGAAGCATTGTAGGACACTGAAAAACAGATACGGGATACTGGCTGTCAGGAAATAGGAGGAGTCAAGCGGGTTTTTGGATGATTCATGATGAAGGGGCGGTAATCAGGGCAAGATTGGCCCGTGTTGGCCATTTGTGGGTATTATTGCAGAATTACCCCCCGTTTAACCTTTTCGCCTACTGTATTGACGCCATCATTTGTACCAGACATCTTTTGGATAACTTTTTCAATCTACACACCCCCGTCTCATGTCTCTCATCAACCGTCTCTCCGTTCGTCTGCAAAACCACCCAAAACGCGTTGTTTACCCCGAAGGCTCTGATCCTCGCATCATTCAGGCTGCCCGCCAATTTGCCACCCGCCGTCTCGGGGTGCCTATTCTTCTGGGAGATCGTACTCGCATCAAAATCAACGCGGCCCGGTTGAATATCAAACTCGACGGAATCCGCATTGTTGAACCTGCCCGTAGTGAGGAAATGCCCAGCTACATCACCAAGTTTCGCGGACATCAGCGGTTCAGCGGCCTTAACGAACATGAAGCCGTCAAATACCTGAACAACCCCAACTATTTTGCAGCCATGATGGTTGCCACGGGAGGAGCAGATGCCATCGTTTCCGGGGCTACGGTCGGCCCGGCCAGCGGACTTCGCTCGATTCTCCAGATTCTTCCCCGTCAGGAAGGTGTCGAG
>JAITVQ010000007.1 GCA_031285745.1 Puniceicoccales bacterium
TCTGGAAAAAAATAATCGCAACAAAGGAAATATGCCCGCTGGTCACCAGCGGGCCAAATAATCCTGCATATCGACAATAATTGTAATCACATTATGAATACATTTCATTCAGCGGTGGAGCTTATCAAGTCCTATCCCGAGGTCGCAATTTTCTTCTGCCTCGCGATCGGCTATCTGGTAGGCAGCATCAAGATTGGAAAGTTCGGACTGGGGACAGTCGTCGGAACACTCGTAACCGGATTGATTGTCGGACAAATCGGCCTGGACATAAATCCGCTTGTGAAGACGGTGTTTTTCACCCTCTTCATGTTTGCCACGGGGTACAAGGTTGGCCCGCAGTTTTTCACCGGACTTCGCCAGGGAGGAGTCAAAATGTTGCTTTGCACATTTCTCCTTTGCGGAACCGGACTGATCACCGTGGTTCTTGTTGCGAAGCTCTTCGGACTGGACGCCGGGTTCGCCTCCGGGTTGGTATCGGGAGGGCTCACCCAGTCATCCGTCATCGGTACCGCGACGGATGCCATCAATCATCTGGGATTGCCTGTGGAAGAAGCCAAAAAACTGGCCGGGCATGTCGCTGTTGCCGACTCGATCACCTATCTCTACGGCGCAGCAGGGGTCGCCATTCTTCTCAGTAAATTCGGCCCCAAGCTAATGGGTATTTCGCTGAAAGAAGAAGCCAAAAAGCTGGAAGAGGAACTTTCCCAAAAGGACGACAAAACGCCCTCGCTCATCAACTACAACAATCCGATTAGCGGGCGCGCCTTCCGGGTCACGGAACCGGAATTCGTCGGACAATCCGTCCTGGCACTTGAACACAGTCTGGGATCCCGGGTGTTTGTAGCCCGCATCCACAGGGGAGAAACAGTCTTCCAGCCGACTCCTGACCTGACATTGTATCCCGGCGATATCGTTGTAATTTCGGCACATTTGAACGCATTGCTTACCATTGGGGAAAAAATCGGGCCAGAAGTGTTTGATCCACAGGCTCTCGATTTCAATTACGAACCAAGATCCGTGTTGGTCACCAATAAGCGAATTATCGGAAAAACCATATCCGAGATTTCGCGAAGCGCAGAAGCTGACAAGGCGCGCGGTATATTTATCCGAAAGCTGATCAGGCAAAATCACCCTATGCCGCTGCATCCCTCCGTTGTCGTGCAACGGGGAGACATTCTCGAACTCGTCGGCAACATCAGCAGTCTGGACCAGGTCTCCAACAATATCGGCATCGTGGACAAGCCCACGGAAAAGACTGACTTTATCTTCATGGGTCTGGCCATTGTCGCCGGTTTGTTATTCGGCATGCTCTCAATCAACGTGGGAGGCGTGGGTATCACACTCGGAAGTAGTGGTGGCGTGCTCATCAGCGGATTGATTGCCGGATGGCTCAATGGTGTCCGCCCGACTTGGGGCCGGATTCCTCCTGCCGCTATTTGGCTGATGGAGACGATCGGGCTGAATACTTTCGTCGCCGTGGTGGGCTTGAGCGTCGGCGCCGTCGCACTCCATGCCATCATGGAAAGCGGCATCTGGATTTTACTCGCGGGAATCATCGTCGCCACGGTTCCACATGTCGTTACAATTCTTTTTGGCCGGCACGTCCTGCGCATGAACGGCGCGTTACTGCTCGGCGTCTGCTCCGGAGCCGGCACCAGCACACCGGGCATTGCCGCGGTACTGGAAGAAGCCGAAAGCACCCTGCCTGCCCTCGGGTATACAGTACCCTATGCCCTGGGCAATGTAATCCTCACCGCATGGGGCCCCGTCGTGGTCGCCCTACTGGCCCCGGTGGCCAGCCATGCATAAAATTTTCTCATTAACCACAACTCATCTAAATCCTATGAAAACACTCAGCCTTATCAGAAAGCCGTTTACCATCCTGACGGCATTTGCCCTCGTTTCCTGCGCGACGATACAGCTCAGCGCAGCAGACAAACCAAACATCACGGTGCTCGCCACCGGCGGCACCATCGCCGGCGCCCAAGCCAGCACCAGTGACGCCGGATACAAGGCCGGTTCATTCTCGGTGAACGACCTCATCCAGGCAGTTCCCCAACTCAAGAACATCGCAACCATCTCCGGTGAACAGGTTGCCAATATCGGCAGCCAGACGATGAATCATGAAGTCTGGCTCAAACTGGCCGAACGCACCAACGCAGCCCTGGCCGCCCATGATACCACCGGGGTGGTGATCACCCACGGAACCGACACGCTGGAAGAAACCGCGTACTTCCTGAGCCTTGTGGTGAAGAGCGACAAGCCTGTCGTGCTGGTCGGGTCAATGCGTCCTGCCACTGCCATTGGCGCTGACGGGCCTGCCAATCTCTATAACGCAGTCGCCCTCGCAGGTGATCCCAATGCCAAGGGACTCGGACCGTTGGTCCTGCTCAACGACGTGTTCCACTACGCCCGGGAAGCACAGAAGACCAACACCACACATCTCGACACCTTCCATTCGCCCAATCGCGGACCGGCCGGCGTGATGAACACGGGGAAAGCGTTCTTCTATTCCAAAAACAATACCAAGCTCGGCACCAAAAGTGAATTTTCCGTCCAAGGCATGAAGCCGCAAGATCTGCCCTACGTGGAAATTGTTTATTCCTATGCCAACTTTGACGGGACATTGAT
>JAITVQ010000081.1 GCA_031285745.1 Puniceicoccales bacterium
ATTACTCTATTTGCTTCTGACATACTCTTTTGACCTTATTTTCTCCATTTGGCCGCCGATTTGCAGAGCTCATCCCTCCAGTTGTACGATTAGTCAAAATGATGAGATTTGAGGCTCTATTGGCACGAAAAGTACCAAAACATTGGTATCGTTTACATTGTGGACCACAGTTTTGTTCGAAAACATGGCAGTCCTTTCAATCTGAAGGGATGCCGTGTTCCGAAACATTTGAGAGACTAAGAATGTGATGTATTACAACGTTCCGAAACTTTGTCTCCTCACAGAATGTAATCGTGACATTGTTCAGGAACATTTGTCCCACTTCGAATGTAAAGTATTCCCATGTTCCGAAACATTGGGGTCATTCACATTGTAAACCATGCCAAAGTTCCAAGACACGGCAGTCCTCATGAATGTACGGACTCTGCTGTTTCAACGGATAATATTGGAGGATGTTGGGGATGCCCGGCACGAAGGTTTTTTCAGTGATATCTCTTTTGGCTGTTATTCTTCTATTTAAACTTGCCGAGACGCTACTCTTACGACGTCATATTACCCTTTTTCCAAGACTTTCCTGACACGCCTTATGTTTTCTTTTCTTAAGATATTTGCAGGCCGGCATCATCGCCAGTTTGTCAAACAATGCCTTCCTATTGTTCGCAAGATTAACCAGATCGAGAAGACCTATCAAAACATCACCGAGGAGCAGCTCAAGGCCAAAACGGCCGAGTTCATG
Source organism: Puniceicoccales bacterium (assembly GCA_031285745.1). GTDB lineage: Bacteria > Verrucomicrobiota > Verrucomicrobiia > Opitutales > UBA953 > CALNBE01. Next base: position 737 of record JAITVQ010000081.1, read on the forward strand.
GAGCGCTATAAGAAGGGCGAATCGCTTAACAAATTGCTCCCCGAGGCCTTTGCTGTTGTCAAGAACGCTGCCCGCCGTCTTTGCGGTACTGAGCATGTCGTTTGTGAGCATACCCTTAAGTGGGAAATGATTCACTATGATGTGCAGCTTGTCGGGGGTATGGCACTGCACCAACGACGCATCGCGGAAATGGCGACCGGTGAAGGTAAGACGCTGGTAGCCACTCTGCCACTTTATCTCAATGCCTTGACGGGGCGAAATTGCCACATTGTTACCGTCAATGACTATCTGGCCCGTCGTGACGCCGAGTGGATGGGTTACCTTTTCAAGTATCTTGGACTGACTGTCGGTTGTATCCAGAACTACATGCAGTCCGAGGAGCGCAAGATTGCCTACGGTTGTAACATTACTTATGGTACGGCTTCTGAGTTTGGTTTCGACTATTTGCGTGATAACGGCATGGCCTCCGCCAAGGAGGAGCAGGTGCAGAAGGAACATTTCTACTGCATCGTGGACGAAATCGACTCCATCCTCATCGATGAAGCCCGTACTCCATTGATTATTTCCGGACCAGTGCAGGAGGAGCGGGAAGCGCCTTTTGCCAAGTTCAAGCCGCTTATCCAGGATTTGGTAACGAAGCAAAACCGGCTCTGTACCCGTCTTATTACCGAGGCCCGGGCTGAACTGGAAGATCCCAAGGGCGACCACCATGAGGCATTGGCAAAGATGCTTCAGGTGCAGATCGGGATGCCGCGCAACAAGCAACTCCTTAAAATGATGGAGAACGGCACTTGGCGCAAGATGCTCGACAAGTTCGACGCCGAGATGCATTCCGACTTCAACAAGGAAAAGCGGTACCGGCTCAAGGAACAACTCTACTACAGTATCAACGAAAAGCAGCACGAGGCCGACCTTACCCAAATTGGGCGCGATACACTCCAGCCGGATAATCCCGATGCTTTCGTTTTGCCCGATTTACCGGCAATCTTTGTCGATATTGAGAAGGATGCTTCGCTGTCCCACGAGGAACGCGCTGCGAAAAAGCAATCTGCCGAGGAAGCGTTCGTCAACGTCAGTGAAGAGATTCACACCATTTCCCAGCTGGTTCGCGCCTATGCGCTCTTTGAGCGCGACGTGAACTACGTTGTCCAGGAAGACAAGGTGATGATCGTGGACGAAAATACCGGACGTATCATGCCGGGACGTCGATGGAGCGATGGTTTGCACCAGGCCGTCGAGGCCAAGGAAGGCGTGAAGATCGAAAAGGAAACCAAGACCTACGCGACCATCACCATTCAGAATTATTTCCGACTCTATGAGAAACTGTCGGGCATGACCGGAACCGCCGAAACCGAGGCTTCCGAATTCAATGATATTTACCGCCTGGGAGTGGTTGCGATTCCGACCAACAAGCCTTGTATCCGGGTCGACGAGAACGACATTATTTTCAAGACTCGGCGCGAAAAATACAACCATGCTGTCAACGAGATCCAGGAGGCGCACAAACGTGGGCAACCTGTGCTGGTCGGTACCGCCAGTGTTGATGCTTCGGAGACCCTGAGCCGTATGCTCAAGCGGGCGAACGTTCCGCACCAGGTACTCAACGCCAAGCAGCACCAGCTTGAGGCTGACATCGTGGCCAATGCGGGGCAGAAAGGCTCCGTTACCATCGCCACCAACATGGCAGGTCGTGGTACCGACATTCGCCTTGGCGAAGGCGTGAAAGAGGAGGGTGGGCTTTACGTGCTCGGCACCGAGCGTCACGAATCCCGCCGGGTGGACCGCCAGTTGCGCGGTCGTTGTTCCCGCCAAGGGGACCCCGGGCGTTCCAAGTTTCTCGTATCACTGGAAGACGACCTCATGCGTCTTTTTGCCAATGCTGGACCAATTTCCCGTCTTCTCGAAAAAACTTTCAAGGAAGGCGAACCGTTGGAGCATCCACTCCTGAACCGTTCCATCGGCACGGCGCAGAAGCGGGTGGAAGGGCAAAACTACACGATTCGCAAACGTCTGCTCCAATACGACGACGTGCTGAACCGCCAGCGCGAGATCATCTACGGATTGCGCAACCAGGCATTGCGTGACACCAACCCGCGCACATTGCTTTTCAGTTTTGTTGCGGATGAAATTGCTTCACGCTTGGAGCGGATTTTCCCCGATGATAGTGCCAGGCCCGAGGATTCCCAGTTGGACGAATTCTGTGGCTGGTTCCGCACGACCTTCCCGTTGCGTCTCGAGATGGACGAGGTTCGCGGGTTGGATTCTGAATCAATTCGCAAAAAAGCGGTCACCAAGGTCGAGGATTTTTACAAGGAACGTGAAGAATTCGAGTCTGCCGAAGGTCTGGTCAATATGGAGCGGTATATCATCATCCGCGCCATAGATAAAAACTGGCAGGATCATCTCACGGAAATGGAAGAATTGCGCCGGAGTGTGGGATTGCGCGGTTATGCGCAGAAGGATCCTCTCAATGAATACAAGAACGAGGCCTATAACTATTTCCAATTAATGATGGCCCGTGTCAGTGGCGATGTGTGCACCGGATTGTTCCGGGCAGCCACCAGTATGGATGCCTTCCAGCAGCTCATCCAGCGCATCCAGCGACTTGTTGTTACCACGGGTCCGGAAGACGCGCCTGCCACGTTGGCCGAGGCTGCCAAGGAAGAAGCCCAAGCTGAAGCCGAGGCCGAAGCCAAACCAATTCCCGGTATTACCATCCGCCGCGAATATCCGAAGATCGGTCGCAACGACACTGTCAGGATTCGCAAGGGACCGGAGACCGTGGAACTAAAATGGAAAAAAGCCGAACCACTCATTCGTGACCAGGGTTGGGAATTGGATGAAATTCTCGGACAATAGGAATCTATTACAGGATACCAAAAAACAAAGGAGATACGGGATGTATCTCCTTTGTTTTTACTCGCAGCTTGGGTCTATGGTTATCCAGTTTGGTTCTTAAAATAGAAACATGAATAATCCTTACGTTGAGAAATTTCGGGCAAGTTACGTTTCAATGATAACGGCCTTGGCCTTGGTCTTGATACTTAGTCCGTTTATTATCTTTATCCCATGGCCCTTTTTTAAAAACGAGGACATTGCGATAATTGCAGGGTTGGCGCTTGCTCCCTTGATCGCCATACTAACAGCGATCCGCTATCTTCTGCTCCGAGTCGAGATTGGGTCGTGGTTTATTATAAAAAAGGGAATTATGGGGACCCAGCGAATTGATTTAGATCCAAGTTGTAGATTTCGTTATAATATCGTCAGTTTTTCCAATGTGTTTGGATCAGATTCCTCCAATAATTATACCATTATCATAAAAAACAAAACATCGACGATACGGCTAACCAGCAGTGTCAAAGGTATATCGCGAATCGCCAAATTTTGCCGCGAATATGAAGTAGGGTTTATATATCCGGAAGCGAACAAGCAAATCCGCCAGGGGCTTTGGATTGATTCCAGGGCGATTCGTCAGAATTCGGAATGCGTTCTAGTGGGGCGTAGAAAACTGAATAAACCGCTTAAAATTAGTCCTGAAGTCGTGGATGGAATACTCGTGTTATCCCAATCTAAATCAATCTTTGGTAAGATCAAAATTCCCCTGAAAACAATCTGGAATCCATATTCTACCGTTGCCTTGTTGAATGATTCATTTCCCACGGATGAACTATCCATGGAAAAGCAACAGTTCCTCTGTTTATAAGGAAGGCGACAAGATAATAAACTCTGACGACCAAAACGATTTACCTGCCAAAGAAAGCGCCCTTGCGCGTATAGATGGCATCTTGGTATACGGCCTCATAAGCCTTGGCTGAGGTGCCCCAAGAGAAATCGCAAGCCATGGCGTTACGCCGAAGCTGGGAGAAATCACCGCTGTAATTGAAGTAAAGTTGCAGGCCGCGGTGAATGGCATCCATCAGGGCGCTGGAGGTGGCGTCTGCAAAAAGGATACCGGTACCCTTGGCAGGATTGGTGATCCATGGGCGCACGGTATCGGCCAAACCTCCAGTAGCACGAACGATGGGAAGCGTCCCGTAACGCATGGAATACATCTGGTTCAGGCCGCACGGTTCAAAACTGCTGGGCATAAGGAAGAAATCGGAGCCAGCCTCGATAAGATGGGCGAGTGCGTTGTCATAACCGATACGCACACCGCACTTGCCGGGAAATTTATTCGCGAGCCAGAGAAAATGCTCTTCCAGCCAGCGCTCACCGGAACCGAGTAGCGCTATTTGCATTCGCGCCCGGGAGAGCAGGTCGGGCAGGATATCGGAAAGCAAATCCAATCCCTTTTGGTCGTAAAGACGGGCAACAATGCCGAAAATAGGAGCTCCGTAATCCTGTTCCAATCCGAGTGCCTGCTGGAGTGCTGTTTTGCACTGGGCTTTGCCCGAGAGGTCGTCCGCCGTATAATGAGCGGGGATGTATTTGTCACTGGCGGGATTCCATTCATCGGTATCGATACCGTTGACGATACCGGAAAGATCGTTCCAGCGATGCAATAACACGGGGTCCAGTCCGAAGCCGTATTGTGGAGTCTGGATCTCATGGGCGTAGGTGGGACTGACTGTCGTGATTTTTGTCGAATGATATAACGCGCCTTTCAGTAGATTTACGCCACCGAAACATTCCAGATTGTTCGGAGTGAGAAGCCAACTCGGCAGGGCCAGATAATTAAGCACGTCGGCATTGACCAACCCTTGATGTTGCAGGTTGTGAACGGTAAAGACACTGGCTGCTTTGCCTACCGGGGTGTGGCGACGGGTGGTATTGAGGATAACCGACGCCAGCCCTGCCGTCCAGTCATGCGCATGGACAATGTCAGGAGTCCAGCCATCCTGAAGGCAGAAGTCCAGTGCGGCGAGAGTTTGAAATCCGAAACGGTGTCCGTGATCAGTGCGCTCTCCATAGATTTGGTCGGAACCAAAAAAGACGTCATATTCGATGAAGTATACAGTGGCCCCTCCTGCAAAGGGTGCTGACCAGACACTGCAAAACTCCGTGCGGCGAGGGTCAAGGTGAACGGCGACAGAATTTGGATAACGAGTCCAGGTTTTGTCGTGATTAACGCTTCCGTAGCGAGGGATGCAAATACGGACCTCGTGTCCCATTTGAGCCAGTGCCTTGCTCAGCGAGGCTACCATGTCACCCAATCCGCCAGCCTTGGCATAGGGGGCGAGTTCGGGGGAAATCATCAAAATTTTCATCGGGTGTGAGGGAGTTTTTTGAGGAGGCGTTATTTTATTAAGGGTAAATAATGAAAAATGGGAATGTTAAGATTAAAAACAAAAGACTGATGATGGCATCAGTCTTTTGTTTTTTCGTCTGAATTTTCTGAAACTGGCTGCATTTCCTCATCGGTCCGCGTAAACCGGAGGTTAATGAGCGGCAGAATGGCGATCAGGATCAGGAATGTGATGCCCATGGCGACGTAACCGGCGAGGTCATGGACGCTGAGCAAAAAATCCGGAGTCTTGGGTTCATGCCCCCAGAGATCCCAGTCGAGTGATCTAGAGGTATACTTGAAAGCCCAAAGGGTCAGGAAGCTGGTTCGCAGTATATTTAGGACGATGGCAAAGAGTGCAGACAGGCAGAGGAGGATGATTTTTCTGACAGTGCCTTTGACAAAAATTGCCGAAAGGAAGGCTCCCATGAAAATACAGGCCGTAAGCGAACGTATGCCGGAGCAGGCATCCGCTACGCCGACACTGTCAGGGCGTCCATCAAGTATGGTCGGGAGGATGATGACGTTTCCTTCCTGCACGACATTCATATCCACCCAGCTGAGAATGGTCACGACAGCACTGGTGACTTCCCGCAGGAGGATTATTTTGATGTTGGTATCGACCAGGTAAAGGAATGGCCCCGAAATCAACCAGACGAGGGCAGGGAAGACCAGTAGCTTGATAAAATCCCATCGCTCGGAAAAACCCAGCGCCCGCCCCAAGGTGTTTTTCTCACAAACAATCCATCCCATCCCGAGGAAGATTGCCACAAAACCGAAGCTGTTAAAAAATGTCGCAAGAATGCTGGGACCACCGATGGCTCGCATGGCTGCGCCAAGCGCAAAGCACAAAAGACTGAAAAACAGGCCGGCGTAAACAAGGTTGTTCCAGATATTGGCAGCCGGGGCAGGCACAGGATCAGGCTGGGGGGGCTCACCAAACAAAATGGCCTTCATCTGGG
>JAITVQ010000191.1 GCA_031285745.1 Puniceicoccales bacterium
GGAGCAGTCCATCCAATCAGAATACGAGAGATCGGTACCCTCCGATACCGTGTTTATCCTTGATATATCGTACAGCATGATCGGCGAACTTAATACCGGTGAATCCCGGGTTAAGGTAATGGTTGACTCTTTGAACGAGGCTATCGATACGCTGATGAAGGCAAATGAAAATAACAGGATTGCAGTGGTAGCTTTCGGCGGCGAGTCAAAAAAGGCTAGGCTTGTTCCAGTTTTATGCCTGAACCGTTATGATGAGGTGACCGACGGAAATTATTTCTCTATGGAAAGCCCGGCCATTATAACGATGAACAGCAAGATACCCGACACCAAGCTTTTATCCGCGACCTCCCGCAGAATCAGGGTATTGGGCGGTACCTCCACCCAATGGGGTATATACGCCGGAACTGAAATCCTTTGGAAGCAAGCAGATATTCCTATGTACACAGTGAATGGATCTAAAGTTCCTCCCAAGCCGAATATCGTGCTTCTGACTGATGGTGAGCCGACATTCGGATGGGACGATTATGATTTCTCAGAAGCCTCAAGCCCTACTACAGACGGATACAGCACTGGCGACGGCAGCCATGTTGACATGGGCCCCGAGATACTAACTGTACTTACCGCGTCTTATTTCAAGCAAAGAGTCAGCGAGCGTTATTATGGGGCTGGCTCCTCCAAGACAACCGGGTTTTATACCATAGGCTTAGGAGACATCGCTGATAGCGACGACGCGCGCGCAACGCTGAATCCGGCGGGGGTGACAGACGATGGACAGATGAACGCTCATAAAATCAGCCAATCCTTTCAGGGCAAGATCTACAACATACAAGAGGTGCTGGATAGCTTTATTTATACAGGTACTGCGCAATTCCCTTCTCTTCAGAAAGACGAGGCGTCCAAACGCAAACTGATAACCGTTGCGAATACAAATCTATCAAATAAGCCCATCACAACATACGACTATGCCGACTATTACGCGGAGGCACAAACCGCTGAGGAACTTCGAAGGTTTTTCCAGGATATTACGCAGCAAATTGTTTCCGCAGGCAATTATGCTACCTCGGTGATTGACGACCCCGCAGGCATGTATGAATCCACGCATACCAGCTACGCCGATTACAGCGGCTCGGTGGTTTTTTCTGACGTGATCGGCGAATACATGGAGTTTAAACATTTTGATCACCTTTTATATAACAGCAAGCAATACAACGGCGCGATTTTCGCGCATCTTCTGGCTAAGGAGAATCCGGGGTCCGCTCCATTTAATGTGGATATAAACACGGCGGGGCCTGCTACCACCAAGCTTTTAAACGCCATGTTCGCCTCTCAGCTATTCTTCACGAGGGTTTCAAACGATAAGACTGAGGATGAGGTGCAGGATATGGTAGAGAGCCTTTTGGCATCCTGCCTCGCCGCCGGTGACAATGGGATTGCCGCCGGTAGAACTGATTTGTATGGCGTGTATTACAACAGCGCTACGGATTTCGGCAACCGAATCCGGTTTTACGCTGGCGATAACGGCACGTTGAGGGGCAATTATTTTAATCCGGATGGAAGCCTGGCGGTTGTTCCCGCTGAGGCCACATGCATCGTTGACCAGTATTATATGAGCAGCGTTACACATAACCCGGTGAGCGGCAATCCGTCGGACTTAATATATTCGATTTTTGAAGTGGTCACGGCGCTTGGCAACGGGGCAGAGGTCATGGAGAAAAATTTTACGATTGATAGTAATAATCTGCCTGTGCGTCATCCGATCGCTACGCGCAAACTGAAAGCGGGGCAGCAGATGGTTCGCTGGACAATCCCGGCCAGTCTTCTCCCGCTCCGCTCCGTCAAAAAGGCTGAAAACGGCGGACTGGCTATCATTGAAACCGATCCGATCCGGTTCGTCTACTCCGTGGGGCTGCGGAGCGATTTTTCGCTGGACAAAGTGAGCAGCGATTATAAGAGCAATAACGGCGCACCAGCCGGGGATACATATTACTTTTATACCAACGCGTGGCGGGATGATTCTGGCGACGTGTGGGATAACGATACCTTGGCGCATTTTGTGCCGGGCGCGGATAACCCGTATTACACATCCGGCCGAAACGAAAACCAGGTGCCCTCCGTCGGGAATAATATTACCGGAACGGACAATTACGCCAAGGACGGCATGGTTGATGATAGCACTTCTCCTGTCTGGTACTATCCGCTGGGCAACAACGGGCGGCTGGAAGCGCCAGTCACGAAGCTCACAGTGACGAAAACATGGGATGAGCAGCTTAATACTGCGATTAAACCGGAATATATCCAGCTCTATCGGGACGGGCAGGCTGTTGGCGAGCCAAAGCTGGCAAATCCGGACAATGGGAATCCGGCCGTTGTTGAGTGGACAAACCTTTCGTTATATGAGCCTGAAGCGGACGAAAGCGGTAATGCGAAGCTTGTCTCATATACGATTCTGGAAGGAAAGTGGGATGGCACAGAATTCACGGAATATGGTGACCCCACTGATGTTCCTTTTCAGATTGACTACAGCCAGCCACAGCTGAATGAGGTTGGGGACTCTCTGGTCGCTGCGGTCGTAAACAGTCTGCCGGGCGATCAGAACTGGATTGTAGATATCCAAAAACACTTTCAAGTCATTCACAATGGTGCCACATCAGAACTCACCCCGAGAGATATCGATACTATACTGAAGAATCAAGATAAATCGGTCGAATTCCTCCTATGTGTGAAAATTGACGTTCCAGAACTTGGTGAAGTCTATCGGGTGATGGTTGGTGATTCGCCTACAAACCAAGAAAATAGGCCAATAGTATATCCGTCTGATTTTTTGAACGGCCAGCGTAGCCTGTGGTTTTCTGGGGGCGATTCGGATCCGAATACGATGTCTTTTCTGCTCGTGGAGCTCGTAGATGATACAAACTTGATTGACGGCTATGAATATGCTTCGGATCCCGTTTCATTTCGTGATACGGGAGGGGTGGATGTTGGACTTGATGCAGTAAAAGACTTATATTTGTTAGAGCCTGATACGGATACTGATTTTGACAAAGATGATCTAAAACCTGTCGAGATTGCAACCGGTATCAGGGCATACGCTCATGAGATAGGGATTTCCTCTGGCAATACTGCCGTCTTTGATATAACAAATAATTTGGTGCCAGCCGAACCTCCGAAGGCCAACCTGACCCTTAACAAAAGTATTAACGGTCTCAGCGACAACAGTGACCTAGGTCACTTTGCAGCCACTTTTATTGTCGAGGGCTGGACGGATAAGAACGAAGCCGAAGCCGGGAACCTGAGTAACCGGATTTTTTATGAAACCGTAGACTGGTTGGCAGCGGACTGGTCTGCAATCACAAACGGCAAATCTATCACCTTCAGCTCCATTCCGCCAGGGTATTACACAATAACCGAACTTGCACCGAATTATCTCCAATCCGATGACGGCACGGTATATGACAAGAAGATATCACATGCACCTTCGTCTGAGACAATAACCCACAACCCCCAACGGCACTCCTCCACAGTCAGCTTTGATGTGGAAGAAAGCGAGGGAGCCCAAATTTCTCTTACCAATCAATATACACAAAGACCGCAGCTGGTCATTGAAAAAGCGTTTGCTCCCTCAACCCTTAACCCTATTCCGGATGACATCGCCTTCACTGTCACCGATAGCACAGGCAAGGTGGTGCGATTTATTTCTTACGATGCGTTTGACGGCGGTTCCTACACAATTAAAGACCTACCGGCGGGACACTACACCGTCGAGGAAATCGGCGGTGAGCCAATCGACGGATATTATCCCGTGGATGTGACGGTTGTTTCGCAGCAAGGCAGCGTATCCGGGAGCCGTGCTACCGTGGAACTGGTAGAAGGAGTGACCACGCCTGTAACCGTACAGTTTACAAATACCTATACAGTACTCCCTGAGAGAAGCCTGACCATCAAAAAGAATTTGACCGGATATCCGGAGGACTGGGGCGTCAACAGCGGCACAGTGTTCCGCGTCCGTATCAAGGATGTCACAAATCTGGACTCTTCCCAGCATAAATATTTGTCATTCAATGAAAAACACGAGTTCACCGGCAACCTTAGCGTAACTGGCGGTACAGAACTGTTGATCAGTGAAAACGCTAGAGTGACGGTTTTCAATCTTGAGCAGAATCACAAGTACAAAGTAGAGGAGGTGGTCCCGGAGGGTGCGGCGTTCACAGCCACCTTACCATCGGACATCGTGATTGGGAGCGCCCCGCAGACCGTCGTAGTTGAAAACAATTATCCACACAGCATGGACATTCCGACTGGAAGCTTGGTGGTATCCAAGTCTTTGCTCGGCTTCTATGGTGATTGGGGCGTAACAGAGGCTACGGAATTTCGTGTCCGCGTATACGATGAGCAGGAAGGTAATTATCTTTGGTTCGTCGAGGGCTCGGATCCCGCGCAGGCGCGGGCCGCTTCCGCCGGCGGCGTGTATTGGTGCGTAGGCAACGCGTCAGATGGCTTTAGCGAGGCGGTAGAGAATGCAAAAGCAGTTTATACGGAGTTACCGCTTACCACCGGAACGTCACTTACGCTTCAAAATCTCTGGGTGGACGCGGATGGCTGGCGCTACCGGGTCGAAGAGGTAATCCCCGATGGAGAAGCGGAACGGTATACGAACGGCGGGGTCTCCGTGGTAACGATGTATGAGAGCTCCGCCGGAAACAACCCCAACTCGCACGTTTCCATCAGGAATACGTTTGAACAGGGACCAGGGAACCTTGTCATTACAAAACGCCTAGCCGGCAGCCCTGCGGATTGGGGCGTGGGCAATAACACTCCGTTCCAGGCGCGCGTAAAAGATGCTGATACGGGCCTATATCTCACCTTTAGCGCGAATAAATATACCGGAAGCAGTGCCACGGGCAGCTACGTCATCTTCTCACGGAGTAGGCCAGCGGTTCTTACTGGCATTCCAACTAATAAAAGATATGTAGTGGAGGAAAAAACGCCTTCCGGCAGCTCCCTCTCTTACACGGTCACTTATGAGGTTGACGGAACGCCTACAGGCAGCAATTCCGAATTTGAGTTGACCGGCAGAGGCCCCGCAAAGATTGTAACGGCTGTCAATATTTATCAACACGCCACAGGCAGGCTGATTATCAACAAGTCTCTTTCCGGCCACTATGAGAATCGGGGCGTAAACAGTGAAAGCATATTCCGGGCACGGGTTTATGAGCAGGTAGGCATACAAAAAAATCTGTTATATTTTACTCCGGTTGATAAAGAGCAGAATTTGTATCGCTGTATAGGCAGCGCCGCCCAAATCAGTGATCCGGCATTCTTAGGCGTAGAAGTGGATAATGTCAGGCTGCTTGATACCGTCCCATTCAGTGAAGATGGCTCTGCCATATTGGACAATTTATGGAGGAACAACGGTTCCACAATCACATATTGGGTAGAAGAAGTTGTTGGTACGCAATATACAGTACAATATACGAATAACGGACAAGTGCTCCCACAGGACGTCGACGGTGCCACGGGCAATATCAACGTTACCGCCATCAATACCTACAGCGGCGGTGGCGGCGGTGGCGGAGATGGTGGCGGCGGTGGCGGAGACGACCGTGACGACAATTCTCCCCGGACATCCCAAAACTCAAGGTTTGATCTATCTATTAAGAAGACTATCGCTGGCGCAGCGGCCGACTCTGACCTGCAAAGATTATTCCATTTCCAGGTTGTCTATATGGGAGCTTCCAACATGCTTTATAGTCAAGGACCTATCCCGCTAGCCACAGAGTTGACACCAAACACGATGTGTGTGGAGGGAATCGGTATTGATAAAGACCGTATTCAACCAGACGCGCAGGGCAAACCAACCATTTTGATGTTAAAACATAATGAAACGGCGACAATCAAGGGATTATTCTCGGGGGCATATAAGGTTATCGAATTGGACAGAGCTGGATATGTAACAACGTATGCTGTTGGAGCAGAAAAAGAAGTCTCGATAACGAGCACAGGAGAAACGCAAGTTTTCCTACTGCAGGGGAACACACTGGTGACAATCACGAACACAGCATCAAGCGAAAACAACAGTAATCCGCAGACTGATGATCGCAATAACATGACCTTGTGGCTAGTTGTATTGCTAACTTCCGTATTTGGGCTTGCTGGCTTACTAGCTTGGCGAAAACAGCAGAAAAGGCGTGGAATATGGTAAGGCGTATTCTAAAGCAATATTTCATCAAAACAAGGCGGCTTGTTTTCGCCGCCTTGTTCATGATGTTCCTAATTGCTGGGTTAATTGCAGCGGTTCATATTGCTTATGTGCAAATTAGGTATATGCAAGCGCGGCAAGAATACGATTCTCTGCGGCAACACACACCTGTAACTGTTCTCCCCTCTTCGTCCTCGTTCGGACAGCCGCTGGATATTGCAACAACGGAAGACTCGAAGCCGCTACCTGACCTTTCGGCAATGAATCCGGATTACATCGGTTGGATATGTATTGAGGGCACAGAGATAGACTACCCTGTCGTCCGGGGACAAGATAATGAGCGTTATCTTTCCACTACTTTTACGGGGGAGAAAAATCCATCTGGTACCATCTTTATGGATTACCGCTGTATTGAGGAATTCGACTGCTATGCTACCATTCTTTACGGCCATAATATGCAGGATGGTAGCATGTTTTCGGGGCTTAGTCGCTATCTTGATAACGGATATCTTGAGCAACATTCTGAAGTATTAGTGGTCACCACAGACGGAGATAAGCAGATTTACCGGATTCTTGCTGTGCAGGTGACAGACGTGAACGATACTGCTTACACCCTTTTCGACCAGGTACAGGATCAAAACGCTAATAAGGGATATTTGTCCCCCGTGGGAATCTCAGCACACACAGAACAGCTTCTCATACTGTCAACTTGCACCGATAGCGGCAATAAAAATAAACGGTTGTTGGTACTTGCGGCTCGCGAAGATGCTAAAGAATGAATCTTTTAATTCAAAAAAACTTTCTATAGCTTTGGTTTAAAGGACGAAGTTTAGCAAGCTTATTTTATGGAAGTGTGATTCCATGAAATTGTGCCGTCTATCCCGTCATTGTTGAGCCTAGCTATATTGCATTTCAGCTTTCTAGTCTGTTTTCATATCGTTGCTCTGGTGGCCTTTCTCAATCGTTTTCTCTCCAATGGCAAAAGTATTAATGTACTACATCTCCTTTCTCTTTAACTTTCTTGTGAAACTCTCCAGGGTGCATATTGTAATATCTAAAATACTTCGTTTAGTCATGTTACCCTTCGATTCATAAAATGTAGTCAATTTATGACGATAAACACGGTTACGGAAACGAGGTGTTATACAGTGAAGTTGTTTTTTCGCAGTGTAATAATATTTGCTTTAACAGTTTTTATATCAATGTCGCAGGAGGTTATTGTATGCGCCGAAAATGCACCCGGATTGCAATCGGCATACGGACTAGGTAAAAATATTTGCATTGAATATAAAACAGAAATGGATAACGGCGTTATTTCAATTGCTGTAACAGGCACGAAACAGGATATATCAGTAGGATTAACAAAAAACAATCATACGTATAATTATTGACTAAAATCAGACGAAAAAGCATTTTTGCCATTTAAATATGGGTGATGGTGAATATATGCTGGAAATTCGTGTATATTTTAGAAAATACCGAGTGGTACCAATTTGGGAAAAAAGGATTGACGGAAAATTAGTGTGTATATGCACCCTGGCTAAGTTCATCAAAAATTGCAAACGGGTCTGAAGATATGCCTCTTGCCAAAACCGCTGAGGACTTAATACAAAATACAGATACAGCGACCGCACTGGTAATATTAAACTACATAGTTAATCATTTCGAATATAACGATGATTCAGTCCCATTAGCTGGGTATATACCAAATTTAAATCAAGTATTTATGGTCAAAATCGGAATTTGCTACGACTTTGCTGCCCTCTATGCTGGCATGTGTCGTTCGATTGGAATTCCTTGTAAACTAGTGATCTGACACAATTGCAATTTATGATACAGCCATCTGAATTTGTCGCGAGCCTGCTGAGTAGTAAATTGCCACTGAATAGTTTTCTGATTAGCCTTACGCGAGCTCTCCCAAGCAGAAAGCTGGTTTTGCAAAGCGCTCAGATCAGGAATTCTGCGTCCCAAACACTGCCTTGTTATGGCATTCAACTCAAGTTCAGCAATATTCAGCCAACTACCATGCTTGGGCGTGTAATGAATCTCCAGACGCTTTGCCAATCTTAAGGCTTCATGGGGAGGGAATGTTTCATAGAGCGACGAAGCAGAATGGGTATTCAGATTGTCCATGATCAACCTGATATGCTTAACTTGTGGATAGTGGACCTCCAGCAGTTCTTTGATCTGCATCGCCCAATCCTTCTTGGTCCTGCGCTCTGCTGCCTGAACATGTCGCCAACCGGCCAACGGCTCTGTAAAGATGAATATGGAGCAAGTTCCATTACGTTCCATTACGCACATACTCATAATCCTCTTTTGCTGGTATTCCAGGTTTCATGCAGATCGGTTCCAGCTTCTCACCAAGCAATTGACAGGGTTGTTCATCCATGCATACCATGGGGATTTCCGGGTCGTAGGGAAGCGCATATACCTCCAGAATATCTTCCATGCGTGCAACAAACTCGCTGCTCTGTTTTGCCGGTATACACCATTGCTTTTTCAGGTGAGGCTTAAGCTGTGTTTTTTTAACGTGCGGCGCACGGTTCCCGGCTTATGGCCGGAAGAATCTCCAGCTCCACGATTCTTTGCGCCAGCAATCGGACTGTCCAGCGCGAAAAACCTTCGGGAGCTTCACTGCATGCTAGAGTGTGTTTTGAAACCTCAAACATGCAGTAAAGTTGCACAATAAGCGAACTAATGAGGTAT
>JAITVQ010000231.1 GCA_031285745.1 Puniceicoccales bacterium
GCACTGGTGGAAGTCATCGTGCCCGGATTGCGTTGTTTTCGCCGGATGAAACCGTCTGCGGCAATGGCGGCGATATGCTGTTTGCTGGCCGTTGGGTCCGCTCATGATACTGCCATGGCCAAGGAGGTTGCCCAGCGTCCGGTGAAGATTGCGCCTGTCGTTCAAAATGAATCTGCTGCCCGGACGGCGGAATCCGTCACCCAGAAGATAACCATTTTCGAGAAATATACGGAATCCACCGGAACCATCCGGATCAGTGGAAAGGCTGGGGATCGTTTCGATCTTCTTTCGGAGCCTGCGGTGCTCACCCGGTGCGAGCCGCCGGCAGGAGTTCGCCTCGCGAGGACAACCCGCAACAATGTTGTCGTGATCCAGCTTGTCTTGGAAAAAGATGCCACGTTGTCGGTGGAGTTTGCCTACAAGATGGCCGTTGGCGCCCAAGCCAAGACGTTACGCCTGCCTACCGGGGTTGCTGCCACGGATGTTGCCCAGGTCTCCACTGGGGCTGCTGATATCCAATTCCTTTCCGATGAGGCAGTGTCTGTCACGGCGATTTCCGAGGGAAACGGAGCGGAGTTGATTTTCCAGCCTGTCAACGGACGTACTATCCGCTGGGCAGCCAAGGAGCGTGACCGGCGCAATGAGAAGCTGCTCTTTTATGTGGAAAATGCTGAGGTGTTTGTTCCCTCCTTGGGTGTGCTCGACGGCTATCACTGGGTGAAAATTCGTCCGGCCCAGGGTCTCTTGAGTGAACTTAACTTTGTGATTCCGGAAGGACTCTCCGTGGCGAATGTCCAGGGTGGGGCAGTGGGTCGCTGGCGGTTTGATCCTGAGCGGCAACGGCTGTCTGTCCGCATGGAGCCAGCCCAGGAGAGTGAAGTCGTAATGTTGATCCAGACCCAGAAAGGCATGAATGCCCTGCCGCAAAAGATTGTTGTCGCACCGCTCAAGGTGGAGGATGCGGCGGGACAGATCGGGATGCTGGCCATCGGCACCGGGGATGAAGTCCAATTGCTCGGCAATGCGACAACTGAAAAACTAACCTCCATCGGGAACGGGGATTTCCCGTCCAGGCATGAGCAACCGTTTACCATTCGCGACAATTACCGCTACAATTCCACGGACGCCCGCCTTACCGCGACGGTTTCGGAGATAGAACCTGATGTGCGTGTGACTGCGAACCAGAGCGTATCTTTGGGTGAGGATCGCATTGTTCTGAACACCAACCTGGTGGTCGATATTACCCGGTCAGGAATTTTCCGCCTCTCCTTTCCATTGCCCGAGGGCATGGATGTCGAGTCACTTAGCGGAGCTTCCTTGAGCCATTGGACCGAGGTTAACGAGAAGGGACAGCGCATCGTGGTCATGCATTTGCGCGGACGTACCTTGGGTCGCCAGCAATTTTCGCTCAGCCTCACGGGGCAGGGTTTGGGACGCAAGGCAAGTTGGACTGCGCCCAAGATCGCCATTCGCGAAGCGTTTCGCCAGAACGGAGATTTGACCATTGTGCCGGAGGAAGGTCTTCGCCTGCATGTCACCAAGCGTGATAATGTCACCCAGATCGATCCGGGCCGGGGTGCGGGAACTCCCAAGGGTGCCCTGGCATTCCGGATCCTGCAGCGGGAATGGCAGCTGGCTTTCGATATCGAGAACCTGTCGCCTTGGATTCAGTGTTCCTTCTTGCAGGATATTACTGTGCGTGACGGACAGGTGCGCGGTCTCGTAAACTTTGACTACACCATTGAAAACGCGGCGACCAAATCCCTCCGGGTGCAACTGCCCGCCGATGCTGGTAGTGTTCGTTTCTCGGGAGAGTTGGTGGCGGATGCGATTCTCGTGAACGGACGGCCCGGATTGTGGGAAGTGAAGCTGCATCGCCGGGCGATTGGCCGTACCACGATCCAGGCCACTTTCCAACGACCGGCTTCCAGTAACGCCGCAGAGACAATCGGCGCTGTCAGCGCACCGGATGCGGGACTCCAGCATGGCTGGCTTTCGCTGCGCGCCTCGGGTCGCCTGGAGCTGAAACTCGGCGCATTGCCTGCCGCGTTGACCACCACCGACTGGCAGTCTGTCCCGGCCTCCTTGCGTCAGGGCGCTCCCGAGCCGGTTACGGTGCTGCGCATGGTGGAAAATAAATTCGATTTGCCGATTTCCATTTCCACTCACGATCCGGCCAAGCTTTTGGCAATCCGGGTGGAAAAGGCTGACCTGCAAACCATGTTGTCGGATGAAGGCGTGATGCTGACCCGCGTCAATCTCGCCACCCGGCTTTCGCAAAAAGGAGTGCTCCGGGTGACTTTGCCGGAAGGCGCTGTGTACTGGCACGGTTTCGTGAACAACGAGCCGGTGCGAGTAGCGGTGGATGGAAAGACTCTCCTTGTCCCACTGGTACCGAACCCGGTCAGCAATCAAGCGACAGAGGTGGAATTCTATTATTCCGACTCAACCGGGGGCGGCTCCTTGAAGCACAAGCTGGCTGGTCCGAAATTTGACGTTCCGTTGGAAAACATCACATGGCAGGTTCAACTGCCCAGCGGAAGGGTGCTGGAGAAGCACCGCGGCAATCTGCAGCTTGTCGAACATGACGAGGCGTGGACTGTGTCGGGAGAGGCAGGAAAAGCGAACCTGCAGAGTGTTGCCGACTACCAGAGCTTTAACCAGGCTGCGATTGAGAAAAAAGGTGCTCAGGCGGACAAGCTGATCCAGTTGGGGAATAAATTGCGCAGCCAGGGTGACCAGGAAAAAGCCCGTCAGGCTCTTTCGCTGGCCAGCAATCTTTCCAAGGGAAATGCGGCCCTGAATGAAGATGCCCGGGTGCAGTTGAATGCGCTTCGCATGGAGCAGATCGAAGTCGGGATGAATCGCCGCAAGAACTGGGTGAATGCGAATGTGGGCAACAATTTCCAGGGACAAGTAAATGATGTGCAGATGCCAGGGCAGGTAATGAATAATGTAAATATCGACTTACAGACTAACTACGCTCCCACGGAAGTTGCCCAGCAGCGGATGCTCAATACCGCCGAGGATAATACCGTGATACGCCGGGTGGCGGAACGGATGCTGGCCCAGCAACAATCAGTGGCAGGGACGCTGGACTCGATTCGCACGACGATTCCTGATGGCGGCAAAACACTGGTCTTTAATAAATCACTCCAGGTTTCCACCGATAGTGACTTGTCACTGGAGGTTTCGCTGGCCGAACCGCACAAGCGCTCCAACTGGCCTTTGCTGGTACTGGGATTGGGGATGTTTGTGGTAGCGTTGTTGCTCCCCCGCCTGGTTGGTCGCAAGGCGGAGTAAGACTTAGTCTCTCGGGATTGTCTTCAATTCCCCGGAGCTTGCTCCGGGGTTCTCTACTTTTGGATCAAAATCTCCTTTGCGCCTTCCTGCATTGTTTCATCTGTGGCAAAAAAGAATGAAAACGGATATTTTTCGGTGAGCCCGATCTCGACGGAAGCTGATGTATCAATGGCAATATCATAATAGGTATGTTGGCTTGGGCCAGCAGCTCCTAACTGTGGAGATATCTTTTTGAATTCGGCTGAAGCTGATAAAGGAATGGAGGCACTCGCAATCAGTTTCTTCTTTGAAGGAAGCGGATACATCGAGAAAATTACTGTGGGCTTACGGGCTCGAAATGCCCATTCGCGCTGAAAGAAATCGACCCTGTCATTTTTTAATAACTCTCCCTTCCAGTCCCAAGGTCCGACTATGGTGCCATCCTTCATTTTGGCGATAAAATCCAAGAATTCTGTTTCTTTATCCAGTGCAGCATTGTATTTCACGCCGGTGACATCAAAAAAATAACACCCTGTCCCAAGCAAATAGGCATTTCTAAACAAAGAATTGGCAGGAACTGGTATTTCACGAACCTCTCCCTCTTCCAGCTTGGGAAAATCTTCTATGATTAGTTTCTGGGCTTTAGGGGTTGTACTGAGGTCGGTTGAGTAAGCGTGACCACGTAAAAACCAGTTGGGAGAATACGCACAAACAATATCATCCACGCTGCCAAAGGCATCGCCAATCGGATAAACATCAAATCCATATGAGGCGATAGCAGTTTGGTCATCCTTGGAAAAACGAATAGTAGGTTTTCCTTTGGGGTGAAAATATCTTTGATAGTAAAAATCCGGTGTGAGTTGCGCTACCGATATTACTTCGGACGACTTTTCAAATGTCCATTTATCTAAATGTATAGTCACTCCGTCTGGTAACTTGATGGATTGGGGTAGGGACGGAATTGAAGTCGGGCGCTTTTCTTCTGAGGCAGGCAGGTGGATATCGAACGCAATGGAATGCTGTTTTGAGAAATTGGCAGTAAACCGGGATTGGCGGGAGTTCCGATTGAAATACGGAAATTCTGCGCAGAAAATGTATTTTCCATCATTTTGCATAAGACAGTACAAAACAGAAGATGATATTCTGCATCCATGCTCATCTGTTAACGAAAGAGGATTCCTATTCGCATAAGAAGAAATCGATAAACCATAGATAAAGCCGATATCATGCCAAGTTGCCTCGCCGTTTAATTCAGGAACAACGAGAGTTGGTTCCGAGATGGAAAACCAAATAAAAAGGGATTTTCCCGTATAGGAGGGAGAAGGTATCTCTACATCAAAAAAATCGGCGAACGACTTATTTGCATCTATCTTGAAGATGTCCTTATGTAAAAATGATGATTCGTCTAAAACGCCTATCCTTATCAATAATCGGTTTAATTTATGATTAAAATTTTCTGGGGCGTAAGATTCAATGCCTACGTCAATTTTTTTAATTTCGAGAGCAATTCCATCAGAAAAAAGAGCTTTGCCTGTGTGAGGAGATATCCACCGCGAAACAAAGAATAACATCAAAATCATGAAACAAAGAAATATTCCAAGAACCCGGTAAGGGTATTTTTTTAATACAGTTCTCATCAAAAAGCTCCATAGTGGTTGCTATGGAGCTAGTGTTGTTAGTCGATGGAATTTTTGAGTCTTTAGTTTTTCTCAAAAATTAAAGGGAAGGTCCCTTAACTTCAAGGGTCACCGTGGTGTCTGGTGCGCATTTGCGGGGGCCTTTTGGTGTAAACTTTAAGGCGGGTCGACTACCTTGTAACCGTTACCTTGTTGATCAATTCATTGGCTCGTTGGACATCCTGAGTGTGCTGGTTACCACGGCCACGTGGAACGGTGAATAGCGTTTTCAGTTCCTGATTCATTTCCTGCACGGCATTTTTAAATTCGGCAGAGGCTCCGGATGTCTGCGCTTTGCGGCGCAGGATGTTGATTTTTTCAAAATTTTCCAAGCCGTCGCGCAGGCGCTCAAACCGGATGGAACTGAGGTTGCCCGGATAAACGAGGAAGCAGTCGCCTGCAGCCCAGTTACCGAAATCGGCTTTGTCGAAGGGATCACGGCTCCACGAATTGTAGGCCCAGCGCAGGAATCCATCCAGATCATTGGCGGCCGCGAAGAGGCCCAGCCATTCTGCCTCCGAGAGCGGAGATTGCAGGAAGGTGTTGGGTATGGGCGGACTGGTGCAGACGTAGAAGGTGGTCTTCTTGCCCGTGGACTTGCGCTCCTTGAGCATTTCAGGAGTCAGGCTACCCATGTGCTGGAAAATGGGAGACATGTCATAGACTATGTCCGAGGTGGCGGATGGACGATTAACGGCGGAAACCAAGCGGAATTCCGGCGCATATTTTTTTATGACATCAAGGGCGGCCCGGACCATTTTGTCGGGGCGCTCGTCGAGACTCATGCAGGTGATGTCCAGCCAGCCTTTTGCTTTAACGTGGTCGCGGAAGTCGGACAGAAAGGGTCCCCAAATATCCTCATAGGATTTCTCGCCCGGCTTGAGGGCGTAGAACTCATAGTCTCCGGTGGTTTCATCGAAATATTTGATTTTCAGCGACCATGGCACCATGGTGTAGCAGGAGATTTGCCCCTTGATGCCGACATCCCGGGTCATGAAATCAACATACTTGTCGAAATTAGTGTAATCATAGCGCATCACTCCATCGCGTCCCTTGGTCCACTCGACCATGGAGGGCCACCAGTCGAAAGTCTGGCCATTCCATGCTTCGTCGATCAGCGAACAGGTGATGACTTTTTGTCCGGCATCGGCCAGTCGCTTCATGATGGGACGCATCAAGGCAAGATGTTCCGGAGACCATGATTTGACTCCATGCCAGCGGGCTACCGCTTCCGGATGCTGCCAGAGGTCCAGGTGCACAATCCAGTCCTGGGGCGCGGGAAGGGTGGCCGGGAGGACATTGATTTCGACAGGCACCTTTGTTTGCACACCACCTGCAGCCTGGACTATAATCTCGCCCTTGTATAGGCCGGGGGTGGTTTCGGCGGGCACATCCACGGTTAGCCATCCAGACCGCACTGTCCCGGCAGGAATATCCAGATACTTCGTGTTCTCATCGATTATATCGGCATAGAGTTTTCCTTTTCCCTGCGTGTAGCGAAGAAAGGATGCCTGCACGGGAATGGTTTTTCCGCCGGGACCCACGAGCGGATTTGCAATGAGACGCACTTGGGAGATCCGATTGTTTGCCCAAAGCACCAACCGTCCGTTTACCCGTTCTCCCCGCCATGCTGTGTTTTGGATACGGTCCAGCGTATCACTTTCTTTGGGTAGAATGTTTTTCTCGAATCGAGAATCGATCGCGGCGGCCCGGGCATTGAGTCCGGTCTTGGGGGCGGCTTCGAATCCCTGGATTTCTACAATATGGCCGCCGTTTTTTTGCCCGATGGAATTTTCGAGAATCGTTGTGCGAACATATCTCACCCGGGCGGGGGCGAATGAATACTCGAAACCCTCGGCGGTCCCCGTGATACTGTTACCGGACTGGTCTACCAAGGTATTCCAGTTTTTTCCATCGGAGGAACCTTCGATTTTGAATTTGTAAATTCGCCCGTCCGCCCAGTAGGGCCAAATGCGTATGGAAGAAAGTGTCTTGATTGCCTCCATATCCACTTGCAGCCATACGGGCAGATTCTCGCAAGCCCAGTGCTTGTCTTGCTTTTCAAAGTCGCCGTCCACGGCCAGCTCAGGCTTCTGTTTGCCGTAAGTCCCGCTGGCCGTCACCTTGGCATTTAGAAACAGATTGGGCGCGTCGGTGATAGCGGCGTTTTTTTCTCCGATAGGCTAGTAGAGCGGATTCCTGTAGGCAGATTGGGCGGTTGCTATCGTGGCGCTACCTGCCAATAACGAGGTAGCGGTAATGCAAAAAAAGCAGAGGGATGAAATTTTCATGACGTACTTCGCAGCATGAGATCAAGTTTTAGCGATAAATGTTTCAGTAAATATCTCTGACATCTTGCTATCAATGGCTTTGGTTTTGTCCGTATGCGTTGTCTCAATTCCATTTGGTTTAAACCGAAATCAGAATCCCCCTAGGGATGATGAATTGTGCCACAGTGAAAAAATTGCCTGCAAATAAGGGTTTGGACGGTGCTTTTTTCGGAGAATGTTTTTTTCAAACAGAAATAATTCTTAAACGAAAATGCGTGAATATTGCCTCGATTGCAGATGATGCGGATATCATATTCCAAGATGTCTGCACTATGTGACTCTCTACAAAAGATTTCATCTTTTCGGATGCCAAAAGTCATGGGAAAAATGGTCTCTTGCGATTCGCTCATATAAAAACGATCGTTTTACGGCAGTATTTTGCCCAAATAGGGAAAATTACTCGGTAAAATTTTTGTTACAGAGGGAATTATAATATGCTTATAATTATGTCCTTAAATGCTAAATGCTGTGGTGTAAAAACGAAGAGTGATCTTTTTCGAGAAGTTTTATTTGCCAAAAAAAAAAAATCCCCCACAGTGCATCTCGTCCGGATTAGATTTCCCTAGGGGTAGGGAGAATCTGGATATTATTATAAGGCGGACGAGAAGGGGTTCTCGTCCGCATTTCATTTTTTAATCGAGTAGGTGATTACCCTAAGAAGAGCCGAACTGGAGAAGAATTTGGCTAGGGTGATTTCTCCAATGAGCAGTGTTTATCAAAACCATTTGGTGAACCTTAATCTCAAGAGCACCTTGTGTTCCGAAAGTGATGATTAAAATTATCAAGGATCGCATTGGGCAGTCTACTAGGGTGCCACTGGGGAAATGTACAAGTCGTTGCAGCGACTGATCCCGTGGTTTGTTATCCTGTAATGGCTGGTGCGCCCGGTCACGCCTCTCTTGCGTTTCCGCAAGGGTACTGCGCAGCGCTGCGAGATACCTTCATCAATCCACAAGGATGCTGCGCAGGTCTGCGCAGTCATCTTGTGCAAACGCAAGAGTGTTGCGCAGCCCTACGCAGTACTATTGCTAAAACGCAAGACTACCGCGCAGCACTGCGCAGTACCCTTGTTGAAACGCAAGCATGCTTGGCAACGCTGCGCAGTCCTTTTGCGGAATGACAAGAGTAGGTAGCAGCGCTACGGAGTACCTTCGCGCAAACGCAAGACCCCCTTTCCGTGCTATTCAGAACCCTTCCGTTGAGATGATAACCATGGGCAAGACGTGAGAGTTTTCCTCATGACGTTGTTTTTCATGGTTTCCCGAAAATCGACTTTTCATTTGAGTGTCATCCGATGCTTGCTGAGCTATTCGTCGGGATACCCCGAGATATGGGCCTACCTTGTGCACTCCAGAAAATACCTTTCACGATTAATCACTGAAGATTAAGCTGTTGCGATTATTTAAGACCAAGTCGCAATCAGGCGGTTGACTTTATTCAAGACCTATTCTCATTAGTATTAGATTAACATGGCACAAGAATTGACCACAACAATGACTCCTCTGGAGATTGACAGGGTTCTGGCTCCCGTAGCCAAGGCGTTGCCTTCGCAAGCTGATGTCATTTTGGATATTCGGGCTGCTGCCCGGGAGCGCCGACATCCGGGCGCATGCGTGCGATGTTTTTTCCAGCTTGCTGAATCAGCCCACCGGGCAGAATTTTTGCACAGTCTTCGTTTCTGGTTGGAGCAAAATATCCAGGTGGTGGCCCACGGGGTGGAAAAGTCCGGGGATGCCGAGGAAAAGACGGAGTTGGAGCGTCTGCCGCTCGTCCTTGAGAACGATACGCTGGAAAGTTATTGTCAGGATATGGTGGAAAAGTTCCACAACGACCGGGTGTATTCCATGTCGCGTGTGGAGATGGAATTCCAGTATCGGGAATAGGAATCGAAAGTTTACCGCGTTAAACGCCGATACTTGATTCGATGTGGGCGGTTGGCATCCGCCCCGACCCGGCGACGGCGGTCCTCCTCGTAGCTTTGGTAATTGCCCTCGTGCCAGACTACCCGGCTATCACCCTCAAAGGCCAGGATGTGTGTGGCCACTCGGTCGAGGAACCAGCGGTCGTGGGAGATGACCACGGCGCAGCCGGCAAAATCCTGCAAGGCGTCTTCCAGCGCGCGGATTGTGTTTACATCAAGATCGTTGGTCGGTTCGTCGAGCAACAGGACATTTGCGCCCATCTTCAGCATTCGCGCGAGGTGCACCCGGTTTCGTTCTCCGCCGGAAAGCAGGCCGACTTTCTTTTGTTGATCGGCTCCGGTGAATCCAAAACGGGCGGCATAATTGCGGGCACTGATGCGCACCCTGCCCAGTTGCACCATTTCCTCCCCGTCGGCCATCACTTCCCAGAGTTGCTGGTCGTCTTTCAACGATTCGCGTGATTGCTCGACGCAGGCGATCTTGACCGTATCGCCCAGGCGGATTTCTCCTGTATCCGGACTTTCATTACCCAGGATCATCCGGAAGAGCGTGGTCTTTCCCGCCCCGTTGGGGCCGATGATTCCGACGATACCTCCGGCCGGCAGGGCGAAGTTCACCTCTTCCATGAGCAATTTTTCCTCATAGCCCTTGGAGAGTTGTTTTGCCTCGATGACGATGCCGCCAAGCCGCGGGCCGGGCGGGATGTAAATTTCCGCTGTCCGCTCTTTCTCCACCGGATCGATGTTGAGCAGGGACTCGTAGGATTTCAGGCGGGCCTTGTTTTTCACCGTGCGGGCCTTGGGTGCTGCCAGCGCCCATTCGCGTTCGCGTTCCAGCGCCTTTTGCCGGGCTGACGACACTTTCTCCTCCGCGGCCAGCCGCTTTTGTTTTTGCTCCAGCCATGAGGAATAATTGCCTCTCCATGGGATGCCGTGTCCGCGATCCAGTTCCAGAATCCATCCTGCTACATTATCCAGGAAATAGCGGTCGTGGGTAACGGCGATAACCGTGCCCTTGTATTGTTTCAGGTGGAGTTCCAGCCAACCTACTGTCTCGGCGTCCAGATGGTTGGTCGGTTCGTCAAGCAGGAGGATATCGGGTTCCTGCAATAACAACCGGCAAAGCGCAACCCGGCGTTTTTCTCCACCGGAGAGCACACTGACGGGCATGTCGCCGGGAGGACAACGCAATGCATCCATGGCCTGCTCGATACGGGAGTCGAGATCCCAGCCTCCCTTGGTATCGAGGATTTCCTGGATCTCCGCCTGCCGATCAAGAATGCGGGCTTGCTCGGCGGTGTCGGTAGTTTCGCCGACCTTGATGAACGTGTCATCATATTCCTCCAGCAGGGCTTTCATTGCGGACACTGCTTCCTCGACAACTTCCTGCACGGTCTGTGTGCAATCCAACAGCGGCTCCTGCTCCAGATAACCGATGGAGTATCCGGGGACTCGCGAAATATCGCCTTCGTAGTTCTTGTCCACTCCGGCCATGATCCGCAGGAGGGATGATTTTCCGGAACCGTTGAGGCCGAGGACTCCGATCTTTGCGCCATAGAAAAAGGACAACGAGATATCCTTGATGATGGGCTTTTTTTCGTGGGCCTTGGAAACCCGCGACATGGTGTAAATGATTTTATTGTCTTCGGCCATGCGGAGAAATTTTAGCGGATGAAAGCCGCTGTTGCATTTAGGGGAAGCTGAAAATGAAGAAGGTGAGGTGGTGGTGCATTGCTACCTCAGTGCGCGCGACGTATGGTAGAGTATTCTTTATCTAGGGGGGAGGGCTTCTTCTCTTGTTGAAATTCCTATAGCAGGGTGATTGTAGAAGGGATTTGATGGCAGCAGGACGCAGAAGGGAAGTCCCGTGAGCCGTATTTTTGATGATTTGGGCTAATTTCTCTCTTTTAGGTCGAACGCAAGCCCGGAAAAGAAAACAACTTATTGGCCCGTATTTAATTCGTTCTCGCCAAGCCGAACGCTTGACACCATCCTCGTCCGCCCTAGAAAACTCGCAACACCAAGAATCTTTCCGAAAGAAAGTGGGCGAACAACCCACTTTTTTTTACCTCTAAAACAAGCCACTGCAACATAACCATGAGCAACGAAATCCTGTCTGTCCTTGAATACATGGAGAAGGAAAAAGGAATCAGTCGCGCCGATATGATCGAAACCATTGTCGCGGCGATCAAAAATGCTGCAGCCAAGGGCATTAATGCCGGACAGGAGCTCAATATCAAGATCGATCCGCGTACCGGGAAGCTGGAGGCATCCACCCCGCTTACAGTTGTCGATTCCGTTTCCGACCCGGCCAAGGAGATTCACATCAAATCCGCCGCGCTTTATGCCAAGAATCCGAAGATCGGCGATGTGATCGAGAAACCCAGCAACGCCTCGGAGTTGGGACGCATTGCTGCCCAGACTGCCCGCCAGGCTATCATGCAGCGGGTTCGCCAGTTTGAGAAAGAGCGCATTTTTGACGAATTCAAGGACCAGATCGGCAATATTGTTACCGGAGTGGTCCGTCGTCGTGAGCGGGGTGACGTCATCGTGGAACTTGGCAAGGCCGAGGCCACCCTGCCTTCCCGTGAACGCTCGCCGGGTGAAGACTTTGCCGCGGGAGATCGCATTCGCTGCCTCCTGCTCGACATCGAAACCACGCCCCGTGGCCCGGAGATCATCCTGAGCCGCTCGCATCCGAATTTTGTCAAGCGCATGCTTGAGCTGGAAGTCGCGGAAATTGCCGATGGCACCGTGTTCATTGCCGCCCTGGCCCGCGAGGCAGGCTATCGCACCAAGATCGCAGTCGATACTCGTGATCCCAAGGTGGATCCAGTCGGCGCTTGCGTTGGTGCCCGGGGTGCCCGTGTTCGCAACATCGTCAAGGAATTGGGCGGCGAAAAGGTGGATATCATCCGCTGGTATGTTGATCCGATCCAGATGCTACAGGAAGCCATCAAGCCTGCTGTGGCGCGGAATGTTCACCTTGAGGAAGGCGAACGTCGCATCCGGTTTGAAGTTGCGGAAGAAGACTTGTCCATTGCCATTGGTCGCAAGGGACAGAACGCAAAACTGACTTCGCGCATTCTGGGTTGGCGTCTCGACATCAAGAAGGAAGAGCGCCACGACAGCACTTTTGAGACCAAGATGGAAAAGGCCGTGTCCGGCCTGCTTAACATCCCCGGCATCAGCCCCGAGCTGGCCCAGCGCCTCGTCGAAAAGGGCTTTGTCAGCATGGAAACCTTTGCGGAAGTCTCCGCCGAAGACTTGGTCGAGGAAGGCTTTGAACCAGCCGAAGCCGCCATGGTAATCGATATAGTAACCAGCAATGGCGGGAAAACCGCCTAAGATCGACATTGTCTTTTGCCGGGAACAAAAACCGCCAGTCGTTCAATCCAAGTCCTAGCCAGATATCAGTCCTATGAGTAAACGCGTAAACGAACTTTCCAAAGAGCTCGATGTGAAAAACAGCGAGCTTATCGCGATTATCAACGAGGGCTTTCCCGAGTTAGGCATCAAGACCCATTCCAACAGCGTCCCGACTGCCTATCTCGACGCGGTGAACGAGTTCATTCAGAAAAAACTGGCTGCGAACAAGGCCCCCGTGCCCGAACCGAAGGCAGAGAAGGTCCCGGCCCAGCCCAAAGCGGAAAAAACTCCGCCTGCGCCAGCCGCCAAGGCTCCGGCTCCTGTGCCACCGGCAGCCAGCAAGCCAGCCCCGGTGACACCGCCTCCGGCTACCGCCAAGGCTCCGGCGCCGGTTCCGCCTGCTGCGACGAAGACACCTCCGCCTGCTCCGATACCTGCTGCTGTCGCACCTCCGCCACCGGCGAAAATGCCACCGCCAGTATCGCAACCGCCGCCTGCGCCAGCCGCCAAGGCTCCGGCCCCTGTGCCACCGGCAGCCAGCAAGCCAGCCCCGGTGACACCACCTCCGGCCACAGTCAAGGCTCCTGCGCCAATTCCACCTCCTGCTGCGAAAACGCCACCGGCAGCTCCGGCTCCGGCCGCAGTCCCGCCTCCAGCGAAGCAGCCGCCAGTGTCGCAGCCGCCTCCGATGTCCAAGACTCCGGCCGCCCTGCCGCCTCCGGTGGCAGGTAAATCGCCCGGGACAACACCTCCTTTTCCTCGCACAGCCGGAGCGCCTCCTGCAACTCCGGGCCCTGTGGCAACGGGTGCGTCTGAAGCTGCGACAGGGGATGCCCAGCAAACCATTACTGTCCGTCCGCCCATTGTCGTTCGGGATTTTGCCATAGCGCTGAATTTGCGCCCGTTCCGGCTTATCTCCGAGTTGATGGAGATGGGTATTTTTGCCTCGATGAACCAAACCATCGAGGAAAACGTCGCTGTCCGTATTGCGAAAAAGCACGGCATTGCCCTTGAAATCCGGCATCGCGGCGAGGCTGCCCAGCAGCCCAAAAAGGTCGAGCCGGAGAAACCCAAGGCAGACGATCCCAAGTTTCTTAAACCGCGTCCCCCGGTTGTTTGTGTTCTGGGGCACGTTGACCACGGCAAGACCACTCTGCTCGACTACTATCGCAAGAGTAACGTGGTCTCGGGCGAAGCGGGTGGCATCACCCAGCACATCGGCGCTTATTCCGTGGAGCATAACGGCAAGCGTATCACTTTCCTGGATACGCCGGGTCACGCTGCATTTTCCAAGATGCGCGAGCGCGGCGCGGAAGTCACCGATATCGCCATTCTCGTTGTCGCGGCAGACGACGGGTTCATGCCGCAGACGGATGAGGCGCTCAAATTTGCCCAGAAGAACAATGTCCAGATTGTCGTCGCGATTAACAAGACCGACTCCAAGGGCGCCAATATCGACCGCGTCAAGCAACAGATGCAGCAGCGCAATATCGCTCCTGAAGACTGGGGCGGCACTGTTTTGACCACACCGGTTTCTGCCCTCAAGGGCACCGGCATGGATGAATTGCTTGAGTCTGTCCTGCTCCAGGCTGAAATGATGGAGATCAAGGCCAATCCCCAATGTCCGGCGGAAGGCACCATCATCGAGGCCCAGATGGAAGTCGGGCGCGGGCCAACCTCCACGCTTATCGTACAAAAGGGTACTCTTAAAGTCGGCGACGCTTTTGTCTGCGGACAGCACTACTGCAAAGTCCGCGCCATGCTGGATGATCGCGGCGAGCGCCTGCAAAGCGCGCCTCCCGGCACTCCTGCCCGCGTACTTGGCTGGTCCGGAGTTCCTACTCCCGGTGCGGTCTTCCACGTTTGCAAAAACGAACGCGAAGCCAAGGGGCTGGCCGAGGAGAACGCCTACAACCTGCGCAAGGCATTGGAAGAAGAAGCCGACGAGGCCAAGGCTGCCAAGGCTACCAATCTCAACAAACTTTCCGACATGGACCGTCTCATGGCTGCCATCCAGCAGACCAAGGACAAGACCTTGAAGGTTGTTTGCAAGGCGGACGTTAATGGAACTCTGGAGGCGTTGATCGCCTGTCTTGAAGGCATCAAGTCCGACAAGGTGAAGCTCGAAGTCGTGGCTTCAAGTGTTGGTCCGGTTACTCCCAATGACGTCAACGTTGCCCATGCCGGTGGAGCCACCATCGTCGCATTCGATGTCAAGCAGGAGAATGGTGTTGCCCCGCTCCTCAAGCGCTATGGCGTCAAAGTCATTTCGCATGACATCATTTACATGCTCCTTGATATTGTGAAAGGGGAGATGGCCGAGTTGCTGGATCCCGAACTCAAGGAAAACAAGGTCGGCATGGCGGAAGTCCGCGCCACCTTCCCCCACGGGAAAAACAGCCTGGTCGCCGGTTGTATGGTTACCGAGGGCCGTATTCAGCGCGATTACAAGGCTCGCCTCCATCGCAAGAATCAGGTCATCCACAGCGGCATTATCGACACGCTCAAGCGGTTCAAGGATGATGCCACCGAGGTCAAGGCTGGTTATGAGTGCGGTATCCGTCTCGAGAACTTTGACCATTACCAAGTCGGTGACCTCATCGAGTGCTACGAGATACTGCAAATCCGTCCGTCACTCTAGGAATACCTTGGTTGCCCGATCATGACGCAGCGCACCACTCGCATCAACCAGCTCTTGCAGCGCGAATTTAGCGAAGTGCTGCATTCCCGCTGGCGGAGCGAGGCAGTGCGCATCACCATCACCGGGGTCGATATTTCTCCCGACCTACGGCAGGCGATTGTTTTCTACTCCGTTATCGGGGACGATACCGACAAGGCTGATGCGCGTCGCTTGCTGAAAAAAGTCAGCAAGCCGCTCAAAGCTGAGGTTTTTAAACGGGTACAGATCAAATATACGCCGGATTTGCGGTTTGCCTATGATGATTCATCGGCTCGCGGGGTGAACTTGATTTCCGTTTTGGACGAAGTCGCAGAGGAAGATAAGGAACGGGATTCGCGCTACCCGAAGAAATCGTAAGATAGTAATGGCGTAGGGTGTTTCTGTTGTTTTGCGTTTGCCATTTCCCCGGCAAGGCCTCCCTTTGGTGATACATGAGTGAGTCAAAACTTTATTTTCCTGAAGCTTCGGCGATGTTTCGCAAGTTGATGGACAGCCTCAAGGGGAAGCGGGTTGTCGTGATGGGGCACATGCGTCCCGACGGTGACTGCATTGGCTCGCAGGTGGCGATGTGCCGTTTTCTCCGATACGAGGGGATAGATGCGATTTGTGTCAACCACCACTACGTGCCCAAGTACCTGCTCGGTTTTGTCGGCGACACTCCCTTTATCCACGAGAGCGATTTTATCTATGACGGACGGGAGGCGGTTTGTACCGATTGCGCGGACCTTACCCGTACCGGCAAGGAACTGCGCGGCATGATGAGTTGGTTGAAAGACGAGAAGAAGTAGCGTGAGCTAAGGTGAGGGAACACATATGCTGGATTGCAAGCAGCAAAGCAAAAACGTGATGCAGGGCCCGGAAAGAACGCCCAACCGCAGTTTGTTTTTTGCCATGGG
>JAITVQ010000084.1 GCA_031285745.1 Puniceicoccales bacterium
ACAATATGCGGGCAGTTATCAGCATGCGAAATCCATTTGCCTATGAGGCCTCGTGGTTTAACAATGTTTTCACTGGACTCCATTTTTGGCCGCGCACATTTGTTCCTCTATTTGGAGACGATGAAAATGACCCAATTCCCAGCACCAGTGGGGCCTTTGCAGGCGCACCCTTTGGTAAAAACGGCTTATGGAGCGCCAATGTGAAAAATTATGTCTTGTTTGACCTCCCATATTCCAACGTTCCGCTTACATCATTGGCGTCATTCCGGCATGCGATGATCTCCCCGTTCTCCTGGGTGCCATCCTTTGCCATAGGAAGCAGTTTCGCATCTATCTATTCGGATCCGGATAAAACATTACCTTATTTAATGTATCAGGGTAAGAGTAGTTATTGGGATGGTATTGACCGGACATCATCAGGAAACTGGACAAAGGTTCTCAACGGACTGCAAAGTGATAAAACCATGTTTTACGATGCATCATTTGTGATGAATCGTTATATTTTTGATAATTTCTTTTTATCCACTCTTTTGTCCGGGACCGAAACATCTACAAACTGGGATGGAACAACCGCGCTCCCCAATAATAGGATAAAATTAAACCATGCGGCGGAAAATGTGCAAATCGAACTGCAAAATTGTAAAAGCAGCACAGACACCATGTATCATCGAGTAAGCAGTATCTTGATTAATGAGGGTGCATTTAATGTTAACTCGACAAGTGTCGAGGCATGGAAAGCCTATCTATCTTCAATACTGGGTGTAGAGCGTCCCCTATCGGGACCTGGCAGCTCGCAAACCACATTTAAAGATAGGGCGGAATTTTCAAAACTGGCAGCACCTCGAAATGGAATCGGGTTGGTGACCAATTTGATCAGCGATACAATGTGGAATGGACATAGGGCGTTAAGTGCTGACGAAATCGAAAAACTTGCAAAGGCCATTGTACGTGAAGTCAAATTAAGAGGACCATTCATGTCGTTGTCCGATTTCATAAACAGAAGGCTGTCAGGAAGAGGTGCGCAGGGATCCGCCATGCTCTCTGTGACTTTTGATGAATTGGCCCTGATGGGCGCGTTGGATAGCGCGATTAAAAATGCAGGATTAAACAATTTCCTCTATCGAAGCCAACCTGGCGCTTCAGCACTTACCGATCCATCGGACAAAAATGCAAACGATCCATTGCTTGGAACTGCAATGACTACGTACATACAAGCGTATCCGGATTTCCGCTCTGCAGCAGCGCCTGGAGATTTAACCCAAGGTGATATTTTGCAGGCACTGGCTCCCAGTATGACCGTAAGAAGCGACACATTTACAATCCGTGCCTATGGGGATTATAAAAACCCCATCAGCAAACAAGTCGAGTCGTCTGCCTACTTGGAGCTGACAGTACAACGGGTACCGTCCTTCGTGGATCCTCATAACGATGCACTGGAGCCAGTTACTCTCGAAGCAGGCTCCAAAACCGACATACGAATTGAAAACCCCAATTTGACATCGACCAATAAGTTCTTGGGACGACGTTTTAAGATAATTGGGGTCAATTGGATAACCAAAGATGAAATCTAAAGTTGTTTAAAATGAATAGAAATATCCTACTCTCCTTTTTTTCCTTACTTGTTGTTTGGTCCTGCTCATATGGACAGAACACAACTAATAAAAGCGAATTCGATGAACTCAAGGGATACACAGCGCTCTCCGTTCTCCCCATTGGGGAACGACCCCAATTAGGATGGAAAGCCGAAGGAAAAGGGATTATTGTTGATCCCAATGCTGACAAGTCAGGATTTCCTCCTGGGATTTTATACTACAAAAAACAATCTGACACTTCGGAAAAAAATTCCGAAAAAAAGGATCCCTATACCACGATACAGTTTGTTCTGGGAATGGCATCTCAATGGGAGTTTATTACACCTTATTCCCGATCAATTAACTTGTTTGTAATGTCAGGAAAAACTGCGGAAGGTGCGCCCTTATATAAAGATTATACAACGGTAAAATTTCCCGAGAATTCCAGGGGAGGAATAGTTTTTCTATGGCAGAAAAATACGAAAAATTGGGATAACCCCAATCAATTGATCGTTCCGCTGGAAACTTTTGTCAACCCGGCAACGATGATCCCGACAGAAGGAGTATTGGTTGTCAATACCCTACCATATAAATTGGCCTATGTTGTCGGAACATCCAAAGGCGTACTGGATCCAGGGGGAAAAGCCTTCATTCCCTCAGCAAACCCAACTGCAACAATTGAATTTGAATTGTCCATTTTTAAAAATGGAAAGTGGGAAAGCATGATGAAATCAAGGGCTACACTGCAAGAAAAGGGCATTCTGTTTTTTTACGCATACAGGAATGTGCAAAATCGTCAAAAAAATCTGGATAAGATAAACTATAAATATATGCCACTGCCTAAATTACCTCAGCCAGAACAACAACCTGTTTCCCAGCCAAAGTAGCTACCTTTCAGTTTTACACGACGACACCACTTACTTAACATTCTCGTGAAGAAAAAGCCTGATCAACAAGCCGATTTTGAATCGAACCTTGTGAAGCTTGAAGCAATTATTTCATCAATTGATCAACCTGATATTTCAATAGAGAATCTACTGAAACAATATGAAGAAGGCGTAAAACTGTTGGATCAATGTAAGAAGACACTAAACTTTGCACAAAATAAAATAGAAGAACTACAAAGCATCATGATAGAAAAAGAGGCTGCATCCTAAAAGCCATTACTTCAAGATATAGGTGTTATCAATAATAGGTTCGTTGGTCATCAAGAGTCTTTAGACTGGAGCAGTAGATTGAAAATACGATAAAAACGACATACAGACAACCCAACTAATGGGTGTTATTTCAAAATTCGCTTTCGCGAGAAATGTAGTTTCTCTTTGCATTGCAAGGTAATCATCCTTGTCTTCTTGTTTCTTTCCTGAAACAGGTTTGTTTCCAGTTTTTCAAATGGCGCTTCTTGAAACCATCCATAGCCCTGCCGACGTAAAAAAACTCTCCTCGGATCAACTCCCCCAGTTGGCAGAAGAAATTCGTGAGCGCATCATTCTGGCTACATCGGAGAATGGCGGACACATCGGCCCCAACTTGGGAGTGGTGGAGCTGTGCATTGCGATGCATCGTGTTTTCAATACTCCGGAAGATAATTTTGTTTTTGATGTATCCCACCAAGGCTATGTGCACAAGTTGCTCACGGGACGCAATGGACCTGAATTTGACAAGCTCCGCCAAACAGGCGGGATATCAGGATTTTTGAACCGGGAAGAAAGCTCACACGATTCTTTCGGGGCCGGCCATGCCGGTACAGCATTGTCGGCAGCGGTAGGAATGGCCACGGCACGGGACCTTCGCGGGTCCAATGAACACGTTGTCGCACTGCTTGGGGATGCTGCATTGACCTGCGGCATCACAATGGAGGCGCTCAACAATATTGCCGCCTCCACCAAACGCCTCATCATCATCCTCAACGACAATGAGTGGTCGATAGACAAGAATGTCGGAGCTATCTCAGACTACTTGAATCAGTTGATTACGACTCCTATTTACAACAAGGCGCACAAGGATATTGAGCAGTTCCTCCGCGGGGTCCCAGGAGGAGAGAAATTACTGGCGTTAGGCAGCCGTGTAAAACGTGACACCAAGGATTTCATCACTAGTGAACAGGCATCGCTGTTTGAGAAATTCAAACTGAGGTACATAGGCCCCATAGACGGGCACAATATCGAATTGCTCTGTCATTATCTTGAATTCTGCAAACAGGCCAAGGAACCGATTGTCCTTCACGTCCGCACAATCAAAGGCAAGGGATGTGAGGTTGCCTTGCGGAATCCCGAAAAATTCCACGGTTGCTCACCATTTCAAATACAGACAGGTGACGCCAAGACCCAGCCCAAGCCGGGAGCCCCGGCAAACTGGCAGGATGTTTTTGGAAGGACATTGGTCCGCTATGCCCAGAAAGATCCGCGTATCCTTGGTATTACAGCCGCCATGCCATCAGGAACGTCGCTACATCTGATGAAGCGAGAGTTGCCCAGGCAGTACTTTGACGTGGGGATTGCAGAGGAGCATGCGGTGCTCTTTGCCGCCGGTCTCGCCACCAAGGGCTACAAGCCGGTTTGTGCAATCTACTCCACCTTCCTGCAGCGCGCCTACGATATGATCATTCATGACGTATGCCTGCAAAATCTGGATGTGACATTTTGCATGGATCGAGCCGGACTTTCTCCGAACGATGGCGCGACACATCACGGCCTTTTCGATATTTCTTACCTTCGTTGCGTACCTAATGCGGTAATTATGCAGCCCAAGGATGAGGACGAACTTGCCGACATGCTTCACTCTGCAATTGAACACAAAGGGCCTGCGTTCATCCGCTATCCCCGAGGAGCTGCCCAAGGAGTTTCGATAAAAGAAAAGCCCGCAGTGATTCCGTTTGGCAAAGCCGAAGTTCTCAAGGAAGGAAATGAAATTATGCTTTGGGCCCTGGGTACCATGGTAGAAGAGTCCCGGAAATTAGCCATTGAGCTGGAAAAGAAGCTGAATGTGTCCGTGGGTGTCGTCAATGCGCGCTTCGCCAAGCCAATTGATACGGACCTGCTAGCCCAACACGCCAGCAAGGCAAAATTAATTGTTACCTTGGAAGACAATGTCATCACAAGTGGCTTTGGGACTGGCGTAGTTGAATCACTACAGTTGATGAACAGTAAGGTTTCTGTTCTCCGCATTGGGTGGCCTGATGAATTCATTGAGCATGGCACCTCCGTGGAAGGACTTCGTGCAAAACATGGACTGTCACCGGCTGCAATGCTCGAGCGAATAGTCACGGACTTTAACGCTGCACGCTAACCCGCGAGAAGAATATACTTCTCGCCCTGAAGCAGATATTTCTGCTTTGCCTTGATGTCATATATCCGCCACAACCGACATTATTATGACGCACCAAGAACTTGAAGAAGGAACCACGCTTGCCCTCGATTTTACCAAGTTGCGCAAGGTAATCTCCAACTGTAAGGAAGACGTTATTCCCGCCGTGGCCCAGGATGTTGTTTCCGGAGAGGTCTTGATTGTAGGCTACGTAAACAAATTGGCGCTGGAAACTGCGTTGAAGGAAAAGATGGCAACCTTCTGGAGCACTTCCCGAAATGAGCTTTGGATCAAGGGAAAAACTTCCGGAGATTTTCTCGCCTTGGAAGAGGTTCGTATCAACTGCGAACAGAATTCCGTGCTCTACCGTGTTCGCCTTGCTGGCAAAGGCGCGTGTCATACCAAGAAATCCGACGGAAGCCCCCGGTTGGGTTGCTATTATCGCCGTTTGAAGTCCGACGGAACGACCTTGGAATTTCGTGACGGGATGAAGTAAATTGACCCGGAGGAAATCTCGCCGGACTTGGCCAGAGATTATCCGAAGTCACAGTTTGAAGCAGGCCATCAAGGTTAAACCAATGGAAGATCATTCGCACATTCGTGAAATCCGTCGCAAGGATCGGATTCTTCCAGCAGAAGGCATGGATGCACTGCTGGAAACTGGCGAATACGGCTTTCTCGCCTCATGTTCACCCAATGGGTATCCCTACGGAATTCCGATCAGCTTTATACGAGACGGAAACAGCATCTACTTTCATTGCGCTTCCGAAGGCCACAAGATCGACAATTTTAAATCCAACGACAAAGCCAGTTTTTGCGTAGTCGGGAAAACCCAAGTCATGCCCGACAAATTCACCACAGCCTATGAAAGCGTTTTGGTGTCCGGTAAGATCG
The DNA here is from genome assembly GCA_031285745.1 of Puniceicoccales bacterium. Taxonomy (GTDB): domain Bacteria; phylum Verrucomicrobiota; class Verrucomicrobiia; order Opitutales; family UBA953; genus CALNBE01. Next base: position 5,772 of record JAITVQ010000084.1, read on the forward strand.
TAATGGATCTTCACGATGAAGAGCGGCGCAAAGCGCTACGCCTATTGGTTAAAAAGTATTGCCCCGATTTCATCGAAAAAGGCGAATTCTATATGGAAAAATCCTTCCATCGCACGAATGTGCTTCGCCTCGACATTGAGCGAATCACTGGAAAGACAAAGGCGCTTAACGCGCCTTCGACAGTGAAAGATTAGAAACACCGCTCTTTGTTAAAAATCTAACGGGCGAACATGTTGCGGGGATCCAGGAAGTGATTGACCTGTTCTTCCGTCATCAGCCCCTTTTCGAGCACCAACTCCCGTACGCTCTTGCTGGAGTGTAAGGCTTCCTTGGCTAATTCCGTAGCGTTGGCATAACCGATAATGGGAAGCAGCGCAGTAATTACGCCAATGCTGTTATCCACATAGCGGCGACACACATCCTTGTTGGCTGTAATTCCATCAACGGTCCGCTCCTTCAGCACGATACAGGCTTGGCGCAGGTGGTTGATGCTCTTGAGCAACGACCAAACAATGACCGGTTCCATGACATTGAGCTGAAGTTGCCCGGCCTCCGCCGCGATAGTGATGGTGACATCGTTTCCGATGACTTCAAATGCCACCTGATTGACAACCTCCGGTCCAACCGGGTTCACTTTGCCCGGCATAATGCTGCTGCCAGGTTGCAACGCAGGAAGGTTGATTTCTCCCAATCCGGCCCGAGGCCCGGAAGAGAGCAGCCGCAAGTCATTACAGATTTTACTAAGCTTGGTGGCGGTTCGCTTGAGTGTTCCCGAAAGCTGGACAAGAGCACCGGTATCCTGTGTGGCCTCGAAAAGATTCGGGGCAGTCAAAATCGTTAATCCGGAAATACTCTCCAGATGAAAACGAACCTTCTCCGCATAACCGGGCACAGTGCTGATACCGGTACCGATAGCGGTGGCCCCCATGTTAATTTCCTCCAATAATTTTTCCGCTTCCTGAAGACGTTGGATATCCTCCCGCAATGTGACGGAAAATGCGGTGAATTCCTGCCCCAATGTCATGGGGACGGCATCCTGAAGCTGCGTCCGCCCCATCTTGATGACATCAGCAAACTCACTTCCCTTATTCTCGAAGGAATCCGCAAGCTCACGCACAGCGAAGAGGAGACGCTTGAGTGCGAACCGCAGTCCGATACGAAATGCCGTTGGGTAAACGTCATTGGTACTCTGGCTGAGGTTCACGTGATTATTGGGATGGAGGTAGTCGTAATCACCGCGCTCACGTCCTGCCAATTCCAAGGCTCGATTGGCGATTACCTCGTTGGCGTTCATATTGGTCGAGGTCCCTGCCCCACCCTGCATCATGTCCACAACAAAGTGCTCATAATGCTTGCCGTCGAGTATCTCGTCACACGCGGTGGAGATCAGGCGACAGCGTTCCTCGTCAAGCAACCCCAGATCATGATTGGCCAATGCGCACGCTTTCTTGACCAACGCCAACCCGCGAATGAGATTGGGATATGAGCTAAGCGTACTCCCGGTAATGGGAAAGTTTTCCAAACCACGGAGAGTCTGAATGCCATAAAGCGCAGAGGCAGGAACCTTGCGCTTACCCAGCAGATCCTTTTCAACTCGAAATGCAACCGGCTGGGAATACGACAGATTCTCCTTGGTTGGCTTCAGCGAAACACTGCCGGTAATCGCCTCCTTGAATTTTGCGTAGAGCGCAGGATTCTCCCGCTCAAAACGTCCAAGATTATCACGGGAAAACTCCAAGGCTACAACAGGAGTCAACACTTCCGCAGTGAGCGTGTGGGGAATCTCGGTTTCGTTAAGAATGCGTTCACTCAAAATAGAGCCGACGCCCACATCGGTCAGCGGGCTCAGTTCATCACCAATGCCACGAGCCAGCCGGACGGTTCCTTTGATAAGGATAAACAGTCGCATCGGCGGCATTTTCTCGTAAAACAAGAAATCGCCCTGGGCATGCGACTGTTGTTTGGCATAGTTTAGGACGTTTTCGATTTCCGTCTCCGAGAGATCCTTGAATATCGAAATCCGCAACGAATGAGGAAGGGTATCTTTCATAGACTTTTTCCCATAAAAACCACTATCCGCATTAAACTCAATCTCGGAGATAAAAACACCAATGCAGATAAGAGAGTCCCCCTATCCGATTAATCAGTCTTAATATTTTCCAAAAAATCCCGTGATATCAAAATAGACCTTGCGCTCCGTACCATCCCTGAGGCGGACTTCAAACACATCGTATTTTTTGTCACCCTTGGAATCCAATGACTGTTTGAGCACCTTATGCCCGGGCAGTTTCTTTTTCAGCCATGCATATTCGGCCGCGACGCCCTTGTCCGATTTCTTCTCCTTGATGACAATGGCAGTTTCATAGGAAAACCCATCCTGCTTGGATTTTTTATCAGGTTCCTGCTTAGGGGCATCTTTTTTACCGGGTTCTGTTTTTGCAGGCGGAGCCGTTTCGGCAGCAAAGGTATTGGAGTGCATTACCAAGGTCATCCCAAGGATTACCAGGGTAACAATAAGCGTGGGGTACTTTTTCATAGGCTACCCATCATAGTAAACCGTATATATCGCCAAGCACTTTTTGTGGATAAACCAAATGATTTTGCTTCGCCTTTGGCAATCACCCATGTTTTCTTTCCGTCATGAGCACAGCCAAGACGCTTTTCCAGAAAATTGCCGATCGTGAAATACCTGCCGAGTTCATTCACGAAGACGATCTTTGCTTCGCCATTCGCGACATTAATCCACAGGCTCCCACCCATCTATTGGTAATCCCCAAGCGCCTTATTCCTCGCGTAGCCGAAAGTTCCTCCGATGATGTTGACGTCTTGGGTCACCTTGTCGTCACCTCGGGGAAAATCGCCCGCGACCTTGGCCTGGCCAACGGATTCCGGCTGGTTATCAATAATGGGAAACAAGCCGGGGAGACGGTGCCGCATCTGCACGTCCATTTACTGGCCGGACGTCCCATGGATTGGCCTCCAGGCTAAGCCAGCTCCAAACTGATGGCCTCCGATTCCACCGTCCAACTCAGCACATCGCTACCGTATCTTTTTCTGGATGCGGCAGGGCGCGAACCTATTGCGGGGGTATGGCAAAATGGACAATGGCTGGCCTATCAGAACAGCGCCGGGCTAGCGGCCACCGAAGGACTTTTTTCCGCCACGGATGCCGTTTTGAAATCTGCTTCACTAGGCGTGGAAGATTGTGCCGGATTTATTTTTGTCGAAGGCCCCGGTTCCATCCTGGGAATTCGGATCGCTGCAATGGCGATCCGGGGCTGGAAAGCATTGCCCGGTCTCGCAGACAAACCGGTTTATGCTACCGGTACGCTTTCCCTGGCTGCGCACTTGCTTCTACGAGAAGATCCCTCCAGACAGAATTTCTCCCTATTGGCCGATTCCCGACAGGGGCGCTGGAATGTCGCCATTGTAGACAATGGCACAGTACCATCCGGCTTTGAGGAAATTCGCGGAGAGCATCTGGCTGAATTGCCAACGCCGCGTTACCGCATTACTCAACGCGCATTGGGTGCACCTCCTGTGGAATGTTTGGATTTGCCCTCGGCATTATTGAAAAACGATCCCGGAGTCCTGTCGGTACAGTCATTATTGCATATCGTGGAATCTCCTGACGCATTAAACATGCCCGGGGAATTTTCCAAATGGGAGCCCCAACGACATCGCTAACATACCTGCCAACTAACCTCCCTTTTGAC
>JAITVQ010000129.1 GCA_031285745.1 Puniceicoccales bacterium
GCAGAGAGCGGGAGCTTAACGATACTTCCGCCCCGAATAGTCCTCCGCTAGGAACTCCCCACCCCGTAAAATGCAAGGCTGTGCCAAAAACCTTATTGGGAGGAAGCCCACTGGCTACCCCCTTCCCCTGCAATCCATCCAGATAGGCCAATCCCATCTCCGTGACCAGAGTGGGACATTCGCCAAAACAAAGCTCGATTCCGCCAAAACGCGGATCGCGGCCAAGCGCAAAAGAGGGCCCCAGCACTTGAGCTGCCCCCATGGCACTGGCTTCATCGGCAATCTTGGCCGACATCTCCCGGATCAATGGAGGATTCCAAGTCGCTCCAAGGGCAATCGGCGAAGGGAATATGGTCGCACCTTGGGCAATTACTCCCTGGGTTCCCCCGGTCACAAACAAGGCGGGAATTCCCAAACGGGAGTTTTTTCGTAGAAAATTTTGCAAATCACGGGACTTTATCGTGTTACTTGTGATGTCTCCGCCTTGGTCAAGCATGACCACACCAGGTGTTTTTCCTTTAAAAACACGTTCCAATGACTCGGGAGACACCACCCCGTCGAAAACCTGCAAACGGGCAACATCCATTTGCTGAAGCTGTTCGCACTTCTCCTCAATCGTCATTCGGGATAATAAATCAGCCACCCGCCGTTCAACAGGAAGCCGGGGGTCCCGGTAAGGATCGATGGTGTTCGCGCCAATGATACCCGTTGCCAAAAAGGTAAGCAGGATGGTTACTCCCCAATTTTTAAGATGAAACATGCGCTTTTACGAGTATATCGGACGACACCTATCCGATAGAAAGGTTTCTATTTTCGGCAAACCGTAAAAATAGACAATAGCCAAGATTTTTGCAGCAAAGCATTTCCACCGCCTATTTATCAACGATGCAGATGAAACCTGCCAAGGGATTTGCTGCCTGACGGCAGGCTCCCACGAATTCAATAACCCCTTTGTGGAAAAACAATAACAGCAATATGTTTTGGGTGTAATCCTTGTGCATGCATGATTATTCCCCATCAAACGGGATGGCCCTTTGGGGTAAACACAATCGTCCGAAAGATTTTTAAACGGGGCGATTGAGAATGCACAATCGGGCAAAACAATTTTGAAAGTGCCGATTGTGCATACGCAATCAGACGAATCCAGTTTACATGGCTGCATTGGAGAAAAACAATAACATTGAGTAATTTACCAAGTACCCCTTGTGAATCCCCAATCCCCTCTTTCAAATATGCTTAGCGCACTCCGGCAAAAACAAAAGCCTCCGAACAATCTTGTCCGGAGGCTTTCAGTTTCGTGGCATCCTTTTTACTCAGCCAGACCCCAACGGCTGGTAAACGGATATAGAATAAACAAGGCGCGTCCGATTACTTCCTCTTCAGGAACATAACCCCACCCCCGACTATCCCAACTATTGGAAGAATTGTCTCCCATGGCGAAATAATGGTGCTCCGGTATGGTTTGGGGGGCATGCAGCATATAGGAACTCTCCCTTCCTGCTATTGGCTGGTAGCCATAATAGAGTAAATCCGTCTGGCGTTCGTTATTTTTATCAAAGGCAGGCTTTCCTGCTATTTTATCGCCGTTCCGCAGGAGAACAGGCTCCTTGACCTGCAAAGTATCCCCGGGCAACCCAACCAACCTCTTGATATAATACAAATCCGTAGGCTGTCCGTTATTATCGTTTAGTCCCGGAATATGCTTGGTCGCAAAGACGAAGGGATCTCCGAGTTTGGGTGTCACAAAATGATAACTCATCCGGTCCACCAAGACCATGTCTCCAGTGAGAACATCAAAATTAACCAAGCGACCGTTTGCTTTTACCTCACGCCGGGTACGCAAAAAAATATGTCCAAACGGATTTGAGATAATATCGCCCCGTTGTCTGGCATTCTTGAGCACCAGGCTCCAACGCATATTCTCACTCTCGGTTGAAATGGCAGCTTCTTCCGGGAAATAGGTATGAAGAACCACACTGGTAAAATTGAACTCCTGGGGAACCTCGATGGGAACGCGTTTATCCATACCCACATGTAGCGCAAATACGTAGTTGGGACTCTTAAGGATACCGGTGTTGAAAATCCCCCTATCCAGCCCATTCGGCAATCTTACAAGTGTGCCATCTCCATTCAATGGAATCAGTACTTCCCCAGCCTGCGGAGAACGAACTTCAATCGTCGATGCCCATTGGGTCAACTTCATCCAGGCTTTTTCCACCGGCGACTGATTTGACTCATCCAGCGGATGCACTTTTGCCGTCATCCCATGATAGGTCGGATACATCGAATTGGTGGGAATCTTGAAAGGCTGGAGAAAAAATGTCCGGATGCCGCCGGCGATTATCACGGCCACCACGATCAGCTCCACCCATTCGGGGATCATTTTCACCGGATACATTGTGCCGCCCACATCATGGAGCACTTCGTTCAACCGCTCCACGGCATTTTCCAGCTCAGCCTCGCCAGTCTCGGATGAACCAAGCAACTCCTCCACCTTCGTGCAGGCGGTACGCAAAAGAACAGAATCCTCCTCGCGAATAATGTCGCGCCGATAGTTCCAAACTTTCCCTGCATGATGGAGCACCGATCTGGCTTCGTCGCGCAGATTTTTGAGCGGATCTTTTTTGAAAATGGAAAACATGAAAAAGTAAGCCGTTTATCCCCTATCCTTCCGGAGAGGAGCTTTCACAAGTTGATCCTTCTGCTTGTGTGGCAAATCCTATTCCTTGGCGAGCGGAGATTTACTTTCATCGTTATTAAGCAACAAGCAAACTTGCGTTGTAGTCTAGGTTGGTGAGATAATGAAAAGACACCTTTTCCCCATGAGATCATTTTTTCAAACATCTGCACTGGTGCTTCTCTCCCTTGGACTCGGTGGGATATTGGCAGCAGATGAGGCAACGCAGGCTGCTCCCCGGACGAAGCCCCAGCCCGCACAGGAGAAATCGAAAACAAACGATGCTACCATACTTGTTCCCATGCTGGAAAAGGAGGCTGATGTCCGCGCCCATTACGAAGGGAATCAACTCCTGCAGATAGGCGCCATGGTCTACTCCCCCGATCATTCGCAAGTTTACACACGCTCCGAGCCCATGCCGATGGAGAAAATAAAAACGATTTTCGACACTTCCAAAGATAAGGATCTCGTCACAATTGGTTTTAACAAGACATGGAGCGGAAAAGACATGAATGAAGATGCGACGTATTTGTCGGAATACTTTTTCGCCCGGGGCTATCAACGAGTGGTTGTTTACTATAACCCGATTCCGAGTTATCCAAAATATGAAATCGTCTTGGATAAAACGAATCCTAGCCGGGAAAGACGTCCGCTACTTACCGCCAATCGGGAAATGGAATGGGCGAAACTGGCGTGGAATTTTCACGGTGCCCGGACCCAGACCGACATGAATCTGACCTCTTATGCACTTTGTGAATTCTGGGAACGCGAACTGACGGAAGAAGAGATATATCAACAGGAGGCCATTGGTAGCTCAATGGATTCAGCATTTGTTTCTGAATTCCAAAAAGCCCAAAAGGAATGGCGGATCTTTCGTACCAGTGAGGTAAGTCGCAAGAGCAACTGGTTTAGAGGCGTCCGCCTCTTGGGATCGTCGATTAGGAATAATACCTACTGCAAGCTCACCAAGGAACGGTTGCGCGAGCTGCGACTGTCACCCGATCATTGAGCTGCCACCTTGCGCTTCGGCGCCGTGGTACCTTCATGCCACGAACCAAAGGTGGTGTAAGTCATCGGATTCTTGGGAATGCCAAACTCATTGCGAAGCAACTGCCCAACCAACATGCGAATCCCTTCGGCGCCATCGTGTTCATGATTCTGGAAAATACCGCTCAACTCCCCGTGTTTGGGAACATCGGTGCCGACAATAGCCGTATCTTCAGGAATATCGCTATCCAGCAATTTCCCTTCCTTTAGCAAATCATACACCAGTCCTCCGATAATCACCTCTGGTTTTTCTTTCTTGATCCAGTGGCGAATCGGCTCCGGTTCGACCTCGTCAAGCACCAGGGGCTCCAATGGAGCGAGCAACGGCGACCCATACTGATAGGCAAGATAGGCTCCAAGAAACGCGCCCAGCAACCGTTCATTATGCACGCGATGAATGACAAATCCGATTCGACGATACCCGCGCTCGATCAGCTTATCTATCGCAATACGCATGGTCGTGTATTGTCCGTTGCTGACTTTG
>JAITVQ010000145.1 GCA_031285745.1 Puniceicoccales bacterium
CCACACCTCAACCCGATCGAACAACTCTGGGCGAACCTGAAACGCTTCTGGCGAAACCATGCTTGCCTCTCCCTTAGCGACGCCATCATCGCGTCCAACTATTTACAGGACTAACTATAAAATTGGCCAAACAGGGGTAAAAGTGGCCATTCATGACCAAACCCTCAAAATACTTTCTGGTTCATTACGTCCTGATACGGACATACTTGTCCATCAAAGCCCAACATTTGAAATGGTGCTCAGGGGGGGACTTGAACCCCCATGCCTCGCGGCACATGAACCTGAATCATGCGTGTCTGCCAATTTCACCACCTGAGCAAAGCACCTGTTCAGCCGTTGACTAGCTGATGGAGGCGCGTATGCAAACGAGGATGTCAAAGGTGTCAAGGACAGGAATCAGGAAAAATTCATCTTGGGAGCCGGTCCCTGTCGTCCAGCGGGCTGTGGCATGGGATTGGTTGATAGACGGATTACGCGCCCGGCCTGATTGTCTGGAGCGGCGGATGTTCGGGACAAACGCATTTTATCTCGGAGAGAAAATTGTCGCCTGCTTTACAAAGGAAGGCGATGAGCCCATGAACGGTATTCTGTGGCCTGTTGAGTGGGAGGCTCATGCCCGATTGACAGCTGATTATCCGGCCCTGGCTCCGCATCCTCTGCTGACCAAGTGGCTGTACCTTTCCAGCAACGATGAGACTTTTGATGCCACGGCCCGGGCTCTGATTGCCCGTATCCTACGCAATGATCCGTTGCTGGGAGTGATTCCGAAGCCGAGGAGGAAAAGCAAAGGGATCAGGAGCAAAGCGTCAGAGCGTAAAGGGAAGAAATAAGGGCTTGGGTCTTAGGGGTAAGGGATTAGGAGTCTCAAGATCAAGGCCCCGTGATCCAATCAAGCAGATCGCGGTCATTTTTCAAAACTGTGCCGTTGCGATATTCAGGAGCAAGCAAGGCATCGTAAACCGGATCATTGAAGCGGCGGCAGTGGAGAAGAATCCTAGCCTGTTGACCCGGCCCGCGCACGAGGCGTCCGAGGGATTGGTTTACCTTGCGGAGAGCGGGAACGAGATAGACGGTGCGGAAGGCATCGGCATCGCCCCGGCGTTCCATCAAGGCGATCTTGGCCGCCTGCGCCGGATTTACTTCGGGCAAACCGGGGCTGACGATCATGGCACGGGTAACCCGGCCTCCCAGCAAATCAATCCCCTCGGCCAAACCACCACCCATGACCAAAAAGATGGCATGCGTGGCAAACAATGCCTCCTCGATAAATGCCGTGTTCTCGGCAGGCGTGGCTCCCGGAGGTTGAATCAATACCCGAAAGCCAGGATCCAGCGCCGCGATGAAAGTGCGAATCGTTTCCGCGTAGCGATAGGAAGGGAAAAACACTGCCACAGGAGGTTCGCGCCCAAGCTCAAGCACCGTCTCGGCAGTCGTCCGAAAATGTCGCTCACGATTTTTCATGCGCGTGTCCACCCGCATATCCACCGCGACATCGTAGGCCTCCTTGCGCCAATCTGCATCGCAGAAAACCCAGGAGGTATTCGCCCCTGCCAATCCACACGACTCGATAAAGGAATCGGCGGGCGATAGCGTCGCCGACATGAGAATTACCCGGTGCATTTCCTCCAGGACAGCGCCGATAGCCGGAGCTGCACAAAGGCATTCCAACACCAACCGGCCATCCTTCGGCGACCACAGGAGATATTCTCCATCTGAGTCCTCAAGCGCAGCCGCCATCCGCATGGGCAGAAAAAGTTCTTCCAATATCTCGTCCGCCAATTCGAGCCAGAAAGGCGGCTGAACAGCCAGCAACTGACCGATCTCCGCAGACAGATCACGCAACAGATAAACATCCTTTGCGTCCAGTCCCTTGGACTGAGGAAGGTCGGAGATAAAATCAGTCCACGCGCCCCAATGCGACAACCACTCCCGCGACGCCCCCGCCAGCCGGAGCGCATCCAGCACAGTCCGCGCGGTGCTCCAATCCGTCTCAAGCGTCCGGGCGTCAGCAGCCCGGGCAGGCAGGTTGTGCGCCTCGTCCACAATCAACAGAACATCGTCGTTATCCCACCCGGGAAGCCCCAAGAAGACTCCGGCATGTCGGGGGGAAAAAACATAATTGTAGTCACAAAGGATAAACTCGGCGAGCGGCAACAAGGCACGGGTGATTTCCCAAGGAGGGACTCCTGCCGCGGTGCCAATCCGGCGAACATCTTCCAACACTGCGTGGCCTTCGTCAAAAATCCGGTCCGCATCCAACCCGTGGTTACGCCAATTGGCCTGCCAGATTTCCGGGTCATCGGAAATTCCCGGAATGGCATGCTCATCCTTGGCATGCAAGGTTAGCAACCGGAGCGCACCGAGTTCCACGAGCCGGGTCAGTTCACGTTGCACCTGGATGCGCCCGGAGTTTTTGCCGGTAACATAGACAATGCGTGAGACTTCCCCACCCTTCAGCCGTCGCAAGGCATGATCAAGGGCCAGCGCGGTTTTGCCAAACCCGGTCGGCGCCTCAAGGAGCACCACAGGGCCGGGAGCTTCCGCCAAATGCAAACGCGCAGCAATCCATTCAGCCCGGGAGTCGGCAAAAGGTTCCAGTATCCGCAGATGATCAAGGCGCAGGCGGCTCCGCCAGCGAGACTCGGCAAAAGCAGCCAGCCGCCGGGCGGGCTCCTCGATCCATTGCTCCGAGGTACCCGGCAGGACGATCTCCTGAATCGCCCCGGTGGCAGGATCGACAAAGACCAGTGTGCCTTGGATGGCGATGCCCGCATTCTCAGATCGGAGCGCGAGCGCATGGCAATAGATTGCCAGTTGGGCAAAGTAAGGACGGCGGGTGGCCAGCCAATGTTCCTCCGGTTGGGGCAATGGCCCTTGCACAGTCTTTATCTCGCGGACTTCGATGACACCCTCACTCCTGCGCATCTGATCGATCCGTCCGTCCACTTCCATGGTCCAGCCACCCTGTATCCATGCAGTGGATATGGGTATTTCAAATTCCCATCCGCTCGCGGTATCGTCGGCCTGCCTGCGCAATGTCTCATGCCAGTTTCGCCCGACCTCGGCGCGCCACATGCCGCCAAACGTCGAGGATACACCAATATCACCGAACCCGGAAAATTCTCCGGCGGCAATCTGAAGACGGCGTTGTCCAGGGACGAAATGCATGCGGTTTAATTACTAATTCAAAATTATGAATTAAGAATGGGCTTATTAAGCAACTTCATATCAAACGCGACCCGTTGGAAGGATGAATATGTTACCCTCCCGCATGCCTGAAAATTCTGCGTCGCGCACAGTTCGGAAAAACCAATTTTTGTGACATCCTTTTTGATTATTTTAAAAAATAATTTTTATTGCATCAAATCAGGATAAATAGTTCCGATGGCAACAAGACTTTATTAATGAATCGACCGGATCACAGTGGCTCAGGCGATACCTATGCTCATCGCCATGACAATTCGAATGTCATTAATCTGGACAGCATTCTGGTCGAAATATTGCCGACGATGCGTGTCTATGCCATTTCGTTGCTGAAAGGAAATTCCCACGGCGTGGAAGAAGTCCTGCAGGAATGCTTGATTTACATCTGGCAGCAACGAACGGAATTACCGCAGATCCGCAACCTGCGGGCATGGGCGCTCCGCGTGGTTTACTTCAAGACACTTTCCTACCGGCGGGACAACGCGGACAATCTGTTGCATGATCTCTCGGCTGACTTGGTTTCACGTATTGCTGATGCCGTTGAACGGGATGCAGACAATGATGATCCCCGGCTCGAAGCCCTGCATAAGTGCGTCAATCAACTGCCAGAAGAAGAACACAACCTGATCCGGTTATTCTATGAGAAGAATCTATCTTTCAAAGAAATTTCGGATCGTGTTCGGAAAAAAGAACCCGCAGTACGCAAACAAGTTTCGAGACTGCGCCGTTCCCTGCGCTGGTGTGTCGAGAAAACACTTAAAAAATAACGCTTAAACCTGTCACACTTTCAAACTTGGCGGAACTTTACATAAAATGAAAAACCACCGTGCTGATATACCCTCCGAAGATTTGTCCGGCGAAAACCTTACCGAGTTTTTTTCCCTGATTGAAGAAAAACTCGCCGGTACAATCTCAAAAGAGGGATTGGCTAGGATTGAGCTGTATCTGCGCCAAAACAAGGCCGCGTTTGATTACTATGTGGCATTATACAAAACGGAGAGCCGCATTCCGGAAGTATTGGCGCTGGGTGAAAAACACACAACCGTCCCCGAGTCACGACCGCCAAGCTCCAAACATGGCAACACAAGGCCCATTCCATTCTTAAAAATCGCGGTTGGGGCAACCGCATTGGCGTCAGCTGTGGCAATCGGGTTTATCCTACCATTGGTTTTCCGATCGGCAACGCCCCTACCAACCGAAACATCCCAGGTCCCTGTTGTATTTTGCCGGGTCTCGCAAGTTCTGGGAGCTTCCTTTGAGGGACAGCGCATCGAGCCCCAGACAGAATTGAAGGCCGAAACATTTTCCATCGATACCGGAATTGCCGAGCTGATATTCGCCCAAGGCACCCGCGTGTTGCTGGAGTCCCCGGCTTCCCTGACCATCACCGGGGCCAATAGTTGCCGACTTGCCTATGGCAAGGCCGTGGCTGACGTTCCCAAAGCAGCCAAGGGGTTTATCATGGAAGGCCCGAATGATCGCGCGATAGATTACGGGACACGTTTCGGGATGAATGTCTCCCGCGATGGAAGCCGAACCCTGCTTGGCGTTTTGAATGGAATCGTGGATCTAGAGCATAAAGGCGAAACAGTCCGCCTGTTTACGAACTATGCGGTAGAACGTCAGAATGACTCCATCAAGTCTGTGCCGTTCGAGAAGGATGAGTTTCTCACGGAAATGCCCCTGCAGGAATACACCTGGAATATTGATGGACTACCATTCGAGGAAATTAGCACATTACGTTTCGACGTTACTCACCTGATCAAGACGCCCGGCGAGATTCACGTTATCTTCAAATGGCTCCTCGGTCAAAACGGCTTGCTCGTCAAAAAACTTACCCTGGAACAAAACGGCAGCCCGGTTCTGGTTTCCGACATACCGCGCCGCGCCGGGCGGGCACTGTATACCCATGACAACATCTTCCCGCTCACACTGCCGGCAAGTACACCGCTCACCGGGAAATGGGAGCTTGTCGTGGCAGCGACGTGCACAAAATTGCCCGAACAAAAAACTGCCACGACTGCGACATCCCGGGGTATTTTTCTTTTTGAAAAAGGGCTGCACGACGGAATCTCGGCGAATGACTTCCTAGGCCGATGGCAATTTTCTCACGACGACAAAACCTACATCCGCGAAATCAAATCCGACGGCACCGCTGGCATGACGGTAAACGGAGTCCCTCGCGATTTCGGAGATAACCCTCCGCGCTGGTCCTTCAACGAGGGAGTGTTGACTATTGATTTCCTGCGCGAGGGTTGGGGCTTGGAACAAGTAGTCCTTCGCGACAAGGACACGATGATCTTTCTCAATCAGGTTTATCGCAATGCCCAGCGCATGAAATAGAGCCTGCTTTCACACCAGGCCGTAGCGTGCTCCTGCCTCACGGTAGGACAAAATGGCACTCATTCTCCAGCCAGCGCTCCAACCGCCGGGTCAACCGGGAAACATTATCCGCCGTTTCCACCTGCGCATCCAGAGGGCAGTTCAAGATGGACGCCACTGCCTCCCGATCTCCCCGGTCCAGTCCGCGCAACCAATGCTCCTGCACGGGATATCCTTCGCCGCGCACCAATTTCCATAGTGACTTAAAAAGCGTGGCATCAGGTCGTGGTCGTCCCGCAAAGGCCTGGACCGCCTCAACGCACAAATCATGCACCTCTGCCGATGAGCCGTCCGGGGGCGGATTTCTGGTCAGGATGAGGGCCAGGCGGCAAGCGATCGCCAGACGCCCGTAGTCAGCGCCGATCTCGGGCTCTCGCCGGATAATCCGATACTCCCCCGCAAACCGAGGCCCCCCACCCTTGGGCGGATTCAGGGACACCTCCGCATAGTCAAAAAGATCAGGAGCCGGCGTGGTAGCCTTGGTCGCAACACGCAGGAGACAGGCCACGAGTCCCTTTTCCGGACTGAGCAGGGCCAGTTTCAGGTGCCGCTCACCCGAAGGCTCCTTGGCCAGCAAAATGCCGGAAACCGTGTCAGTATCGTCGGCCATAAAAACCCTCAGAAAACACCAGGGCAGCCCTCACGTCAAAGCCAAGCAGTCTCACCAGGTTTCGCCCCCAAAGCATAACAAGTCTTCCGTCACCCGGCATTTTCGCCATCTTCCGTTTTCTCGGACAAGCTCCCAGGCAATACCGCCCCCCCGGAAACAATCAGCTTCATCCCGTCCGCCACTGACATGGAGAGCGGCTTCACATTTTCCTCGCGCAACAGGAGAAAATAACCGCCGGTCGGGTTCGGGGTAGTCGGCACAAAAACGTGTACTACCGGATAGCCGAGTTTCTCCGAGATCTCACTGGGATCTCGGTTTGTCACGAACGCCACCGTCCATGCCTCGGCATGGG
>JAITVQ010000247.1 GCA_031285745.1 Puniceicoccales bacterium
TGGTATGAGAGCTTTTAGCACTGGTCTTTCCGCGGAACGCGGAAACGTCCGTGCAACTGGCAGAGTTAGTTCCGCGACCCGCGAAAACATGAATGCAACTGGCAGGGTTGCTTCCGCGACCCGCGAAAATAGGTTTGCCAACAGCATTGGTACTTCCGCGACCCGCGGAAGTTACTCTGCTAGTTGCACTGGTACTTTTTACTTTTGCGGAAACGACCCTGCAGTTGGGTTTTCGACCTCCCAAAACCGCGAAATCTACCTCGCCAACTGCGCATGGAGCTTTTCTCTTTTAAGAAGAAAGATATTCAAAGAGAGAATAACGAATAATAACCCACGAATACACTTCATCCACGTATGGCATCCTAAAAATTAGATCAGGAGAGAAAACCACGGATAACAGGACAAAGGTAAAGTTTTATGCCCTAACAGGCAAAAACGCTGTTTAATACACTTCCCCCAAGAGACGTACAAAGCCGAAAGGAGTTATATTTTCCACTTTCCGCTTTCCAAGGGCAGCAAAGGTCTTAGCGTTCCGCGCCCATGGTGGACTCCCTCTTTTATGTCTTTGCCACAATGACGCTGGTCGCGGCGTTGTTTGTCATAGCCAGTCGCAATCCCGTAAACAGTGCAATGGGGATGATTCTGGCATTGGTCGGGGTGGCGGTGAATTTTTTCCTGCTGGAGGCCCCCTTTCTCGGAGTGTTGCAGATATTGGTTTATGCAGGAGCGGTAATGGTCTTGTTCCTGTTTATTATCATGCTCTTGGATGTAGACAAAGTCGCCCAGCAAAAGGTACCGTGGTCGGCAATCTTGACGGGAATCGTCTCGCTGGTGGTGTTTGGCGGAATCGCCGTCTGTCTGGTAAATAACCACCAGACACTTCCAGAAACCGGGACTTTATCGACTCCCAACGCGATGCCTGTCGCGGAGAATCCCCTAGCCTATACCACGGGGGCAAAATCGTTCGGCTACACTCTCTTTACCAAGTATATGCTGCCGCTGCAAGTGGCAGGCTTCCTGCTGTTGATTTCCATGATCGGCGTGGTGACCCTGAGCAAACGCCAGAAAAACTCCTCCAAAACCACCGCCTAAAGAGCCTTTTCCCATGAGCATTGGTTTGCACCACTATATTACCCTGGCCTGTCTGCTTTTTGTGATAGGCCTGACCGGAGTCCTCGTCAGGCGGAATACGTTGATTATCTACATGTGCCTGGAGATGATGCTAAGCGCGGCAACCTTGGCGCTGGTGGCTTTCTCCCGTTATAATAACACGATGGACGGCGCAATTTTCGTTTTCTTTATCATCACGGTAGCCGCCGCCGAAGTGGCAGTGGGACTGGCCCTGATCGTGGCATTGTTCCGCAAACGCGAAACAGTGCTTGTTGATGAACTCAAGACTTTGAGACGCTGATGAGCTGCGATTTTTCTTCTCCGCAAACATTACTGTCCACCCTCTTGCTGGCGCCGCTGGGTGCGGCGGCAGTATCGGGATTGCTTTTTCGCCGGAGCCGCTGGGGCGCGCCGATCCTGTCGTGCACAGCCGCCTTGGTCGTGCTGGTTTGCAGCCTAAAGTTGCTGCTCACCCTGGATATCACCCAAGGTGCCTACCATTTCAGCCTGCCTTGGCTGGAACTGGGGAACTTTAAGCTGAATATAGGATTCCTGATTGACCAAAATGCGGCAACCATGCTGTTCGTGGTGTCATTTGTGGCATTCTGGATTCATATCTTCAGTGTAGGCTACATGGACGATGACGAGGCGCGCGGGCGTTTCTTCACGGGTTTATCGATCTTCATGTTCTCCATTCTGGGGATCGTGGTTGCCGATAATCTGTTCATGACTTTCATTTTCTGGGAATTGGTCGGTTTCAGTTCCTATATGCTGATCGCACATTATTGGGACAAGGATTACGCGGCAATGGCCTCCAAGAAGGCCTTTATCACCAACCGCGTCGGGGACCTGGGTTTTCTGATAGGGATTATCCTGTGCCAATGGACCTACGGGACTGTCAGCCTGACCGAGTTATCCGCGCAAAGCGTCGCCCCGCAGACAATCATCGGGTTTTTGTTGATGTGCGGTTTTCTCGGAAAGTCCGCGCAATTCCCATTACACGTCTGGTTGACGGATGCGATGGCCGGCCCGACCCCGGTGTCGGCGCTCATTCACGCCGCGACAATGGTGGCGGCAGGTGTATATTTCATGGTGCGGGTCTATTTCCTGATGACGCCGCTGGTGCTTGATGTGATGCTGTGGTCGTGCGCTGGAATGGCAGTACTGGCCGGGTTCTGCGCATTGGGCCAGACGGATATCAAGAAAAGCCTGGCCTACTCTACTCTGTCCCACCTCGGTTTCATGGGAGCGGCCATCGGATTGCGGGTGCCGGAAATCGCCCTGCTACACATGGCGATGCATGCCTTCTTTAAGGCAACACTGTTCCTTTGCTCCGGTTCGGTTATTCACGCCTGCCACCACGAGCAGGATATGACAAAGATGGGTGGCTTGGCGAAGAAGATGCCGATAACTTTCGCCGCCTTCCTCGTGGCAGGACTTTCGATCTGCGCCTTCCCATTACTGGCAGGCTGGTATTCCAAGGACATGATATTGTCGGCAGCCCTGCTGAGCAAAAATTATCCTGCGTTGATCCTGCTGGTACTGGCCGCGCTGGGTTCGGCGCTCTACACGGGACGCATGCTGCAAATGGTATTCTTTGGGAAACCCAACAGCGAACATGCCGAACATGCGCATGAAAGTAACCTGTGGATGACATTGCCGTTGATCGTTCTCGGCGTCATTTACTCGCTGGGCGCCGGATGGAGCTTGATGGGCGAAAAGGTAGCTTGGCTGGGTGGAAAATTCCTCGGACTACTTCCCGCCGTGTCGGTGGCTTCGTTTGCCGATAAATACAATGAACTGCACCATCAACTTGCCGAAAACGGACAGGTCACCCTGATGCTGATTGTCGGCATCGTGATCCTGCTGGTTGGCATGGGTGGAGCGTTTCTCTTCTACAAGACGGTGCGCGGTGCCGATGCCCTGCAAACCAGAATGCCGAAGCTCTACTTTGTCCTCGAATACCGCTGGATGGACACATTGTACAACGCCTATATCGCCAAGATACAGCAGCCGCTGGCCAACATGATCGGGTTCTTCGACACACTTTTCATCAACGGGCTTGCGGTGCGCGGCGTCGGTGGCGGCATCCCCGGGCTGTTTAGCCTCCTGAGCCGTCGTCTGCTCCATACGGGCAACCTGCACAACTATGTTTTCTGGTTCGCCTTGGGCGCACTGTTTTACGGGGCAGCCCTGATCGTCGACTGGTCGACGTTCTTCTGTGGCGGAACCTGCGGGCAATAATTTTTACGGGAACAACACATGTCTTATTCCTGCACACAACTTCCTCTGGCCATCGGATTCCCGTTTATCGTAAGCCTGCTGCTACTCGCAGTGGGACGATGGCTGCCTGACTTTCTGGGAAAAATCCTCGCCTATGCGGGATTCCTGCTGCCCGCCGTGATCGGAATCGTCGCGTGGATTCGGTTTGGTGAGCATGTAAATCCGGAGACAGGTTATGCCTATCTGGTAACCCTACCGTTTGGGTTGAAGTCGCTGGGCATCGCCATGACCCTGGGCCTGAATGGAATCTCCATGCCGCTGTTTGTCTTGGCCGGCATCGTCGGCGCTGCCGCAGGATTTCAGGCCATCAACAATGGCCCGGACGAGAACAAGCCACTATACTTCGGTCTGCTCCTGTTCATCTTGAGCGGTCTGCTCGGTGTGTTCGCCTCGGTGGATGTCTTCTTCTTCTACTTCTTCCACGAGTTCGCGCTCATCCCGACCTTTATCCTGATTCTTTGCTGGGGTGGCTTGGGACGGCGCACGGCGGCCATCCAGATGGCGGTTTACCTGACCCTCGGGGCAATGATCTCCCTGGCAGGGATTATCATGCTCTATATCAAGACAGGATCACAGTCATTTGATTTGATCGCCCTGAAGCAAGCCGTGGCAACAGCTCCCCTTGACGCCTGCTCGCAGTCGATGATTTTCGGGCTACTGCTCTTTGGGTTCGGCATCCTGGTCTCTCTCTTCCCCTTCCACTCCTGGGCCCCG
The DNA here is from genome assembly GCA_031285745.1 of Puniceicoccales bacterium. Classification (GTDB taxonomy): domain Bacteria; phylum Verrucomicrobiota; class Verrucomicrobiia; order Opitutales; family UBA953; genus CALNBE01. Next base: position 4,108 of record JAITVQ010000247.1, read on the forward strand.
CCGGCCTATACCGAAGCACCGACACCGGTGTCGATGCTGCATGCCGGAGTTTTGAAAAAATTTGGTTTATACGGCCTCATCCAACTGGGAGCCATGTTGCTTCCGCTTGGTCTGGAGCGCTGGGCTCCGCTCCTTCTGTGGCTGGCATTGGGGAATATTGTCATCATCGGTCTGGTCACGATGAGCCAGCGCCACCTCAAGGAAATGATCAGTTACAGCTCGGTCATGCACATGGGGCCATGCTTCCTGGGTATCGTCGCCTATTCGGCTTACGTCGGCGGAGGATCGGCGGGCATCGGTGCCGCAGTCATGATGATGTTCGCCCACGGATTGTCGGTGGCATTGCTATTTGTCCTGTGCCAAGGGGTATATAAACGCGCCGGAACCTTTGAATTCGGGGAAATCGGTGGTCTGACCAAAAATGCGCCCGTGTTGGCAGGATTCTTCATTGCCGCAACCATGGCCAGCATCGGCCTGCCGGGATTTGCCAACTTCTGGGGAGAACTCGGCATCTTCGTCAGTCTCGGCAATCTCCCACCCTGGCAACTTGCCCTCGCGGTTAGCAGCATTGTCATCTCGGCAATCTACGGCTTACGCGCAGTAGCCAATGTATTCTTCGGCTCACAATCGGAACCGCTGAAAAACCATCTCGCGACACATCCTGCCCGGGACATTACCATCAGCGAGCGTCTGGCATCAATCATCTTGCTAGCTGCCTTGGTTGCAGTCGGTTTTTATCCCAAACTGATCACTGACCCGCTGGACAAGGTGCTCAAACAGGATTTCTCCACCACAGCACCGGCGGCTCTTCCGCCGGATTGCCAGGATAAGCCCAGCGCACCTCCCGCTGCAGAAACCACTCTCGCGTCGAACTCCACTCATCGCTGATCATGCAAGCCTTTTTCGCCCAAGCGGGCACAGACGCCCTCACCAAGACCCTTCATGCGGTAAACGACACCAACGCATGGTCCTCGTTGACCCCGGAAATCGGAATAGCGTTGCTGGCCGTGCTGACATTGGTGTTCGAGATGATTTTGCCCAAATCGCTCCGCAATGTGATTCCCAATCTCGCACTGATCGGCATCGCAGCATTGATCGGTGGATTGATCCCTTCACTCTGCCACACCTCCCAAGCGGAATATGAGCCCATTTTCGGCGGATTGATTTACCAGACCGAGGGCCTTTTCGCAGGAGTGCTCCCCTCGACAACACTGCTCCGGGTATTTTTCCTGACGGCAGCATTCTTTGTCATCTTTCTTGGTGCCCGTTACCTGAAAAAACGCGACCTCCCGGTCACCGAGTTCCTGCATATCGTACTCGTGGTCACGGGAGCCCTGATGCTGCTGGTGCAAAGCAACAACTTCGTGATGCTCTTTGTGGCGCTCGAAACCATCACGGTCGGGTTCTATATCCTGGTCGGATATAACCGAAAAAGCAACGCCTCACTGGAAGCTGGGGTCAAGTATCTCGTCATGGGTGGGCTGAGTTCGGCGCTCCTGCTATTCGGCATTGTCCTGCTGTACGGAGTCGCCGGAAATCCGGAGCTGAACAAGGAAATAGCCGCGGCCGGCATTGATGCCATGAACTTTGATGTCTTGAAGGATTTCATTGCAGCGCATCCCACGAATCCGCTGGTACTGGCAGGCATTTCCCTCGTCATAGGCGGCATTGCCTTCAAGATCGGCGCGTTTCCCTTTCAAATCTGGGTGCCCGATGTTTACCAAGGCGCACCAACCCCGACGACCGCATTTCTGGCCGTGGCTTCCAAGGCTGCCGGGATTTTCACCCTGATGCTTTTGATCAGTGGGCCGTTCATCTCCCTTGTGGTATCCAGCAACGGGGCCAGGCCCCTTTATTGGCTCCTTGCCGCAGTGACGGGAATGACCCTGATTTTCAGCAACATTACCGCGCTCGGGCAAACGAACACCAAACGCCTCATGGGATTATCCGGAGTATCCCATGCAGGGTTTCTGTTGTTGGCCATTTTGGCTGCGGCCCAGCCCAATGCGAACAATGGTTTGGCAGCGTCGGCGATTATCATTTACCTTATCGCCTACCTCGCCGGAGCCATCGCCACCTTCGGCGTCATGGCGGAAATGCCCGGCTTGGACGACTCGACCCAAAGCTCTTCCGACTACCAATTGCTCGTCAAACGCAGCCCCTTCCTGGCCGGGATTCTTGGTTGCAGTGTCGGTTCGTTGGCGGGGATACCGCCTTCCCTTGGTTTCGTGGCCAAATTTCTGGTCATCGTCGCCGCCCTGCAAGCCCAGCTCTATTGCCTGGCTGCCATCGCGTTGCTCTGCGTCGGCGCAGGAGTCTATTACTACTTTGCCTGGCTCCGTGAAGCCTTTCAAAGAACGTGGATTTCCGAGGAACGAGCCAAGGAACTTTCCACGCCGATTGAAGTATCAGTGCCCTCTCGGATTGTCCTGGCAACGCTTGCCACCATTATTTTGATTGGGGGCATTGTGCAGAGTTTCCTGCAAATCCTTCTCTAATCCAACAGACGGTTGAGGTTTAAAATGGAGAGTTCGCTTCTGCGCGGCTCTCCATTTTTCATGTTGAAGTGTAAATTGGGATCAGATTGGAAACTTGCTCACCTCTGAAAAATTTTTCTTCAGGAGAATTTTGCTCTTTTCAAACAAGTAGTTAACAGTTATGGCAAAGCCGGAAGATGAGTAAACGCAAGTCCAGTCTGTGGATGCCACATTTGTTTTGGAGCCTCGCCGCAATGTTCTCGGTGCTGGGGTTTTTCTTTTGGGAAGCTTGGACAGAGTCCCAGGAACGACTGGCTGAATTGAAGCGCACGGAAAAATTGCGTGAAGATTCCGTAAACGAACTCGAACGGCAAAAGGATCTCAATGCGGTTTACTTGGATCGCGTCCAGGATCGGGAATTCCTCCTAAGGGAGGTTCGTCAGCGTCTGGGCTACGTGGCCAATCCTGGAGAAGTAGTCATCCAGGTGGAGCAATCCAGATAGTGATAATAAAAAAGCGCCGCATCCGGCGCTTTTTTTGTAGAGTGATTTCGAGCATCCAAGGCAGACATCACATGTCCGACTACCTGTCGTTGTATCCAGCGATTAATGACAATGCCCACTAATTGTTTTCAAAAAAAGTCGCATGCGGTACAACACCGCATGCGACAAAAGTCCACGAACCGAAATGGATATCTCTAGGCAGCCTCGACCGCGGTCTTGGGTTTTTCCTTGAAGAACAGAAAGAAAATCAAGGCTATCACACCTGCGGCGATACAGGGCCAGAGCCAAATTTGCTGCCATTGCTCTCCAGTAATTTTAACCAC
>JAITVQ010000290.1 GCA_031285745.1 Puniceicoccales bacterium
CCGCCTTCGCTCACGAACTCCATCACCCGCTTTCTCAGATCTTTGCTGTATCCCATTTCTCTCCTTTCTACCTCTTTATCTCTAAATGCCTAACTTTTTATGAGATTTGCTATAATTAAGAATTGTCCCGACGTTCTCACATCTGTTGCGAGGATGGAGAGTGTCTCAATTCTTAATTTTTAATTCATAATTCTTAATTTGCCTCTGGCATTTCTCGCACCAGCACGCCGTACGGCCTCCAATTTGCTCGTACAGCAAACTGGCGCCGTCGCGAGGACACCTTCCCCCGCGCTTCCAACGGTGATTGAACAACCAATTATCGGGAGCCGGGTACCATGATTTGCTGACCACTTCCATGGCATCGTTGCAAACCTCGCGGATGGTCTTGTAGAGAAGACGGACTTCCTTGTTCCCGAGAGCACGAACCCGGTTGTGCGGCGACAATCTCGTCCGCCACATGATCTCGTCGGCCATCCAGTTTCCGATTCCGGGGAAATATCGCTGATCCAAAAGCAATGACTTGAGCAGGACTCCGGGATGTGAATCCAGCACCTTCTTCAGCACATCCAAAGTGAACAAAGGTGAACTTAGCGCCGGAGGAATGGCAGCCCACCATGGCGGCGTTGTATCTCCCCGATACAGCCGCACCAAACCGAACATGCGCGGATCATTAAAGACCAGGGCCGTCCCGTTGCTCATATGCAACACCAGTCGATCATGCGTCGGTTGGGGCGGTTTATCCCCTTCGGCCCAAGGAGCCAGGTTCTCCCGGGAGCCATCCGTAAACAACCGTCCGGACATGCCCAGATGAATTCCCAGCCAAATATCCGTCGAGAAACGAAAAGCCGCCTGTTTCCCCGCAGTCAGGATTTCCGTCAGAGCCTGTCCTTTCAGCGTAGAGGCAATCCGTTTGGCCGGACTTTCGCGGAAGACGCGTGCAGAAGAATGCGTCGTCACCCGCATCACGGATGCATCCATTCCGGCATTCCATTGCCGGGCAAAAAAGGCGACTTCGGCTAATTCAGGCATATTTCTAAACGTAGTTTAACAGGAGACCACAGAGAACACAAAAAGAACCGCAGATAACACGGATATTTTGAGATAAAAAGATGACATCGGACAGAAAAACAGCTGTTGGAGGGTTTTGATAGATTACCTTGAGAAACACGAACCAACCTTATCCTCTTCCTAAATTACCTGTTTATCCCTGCCTTAATCCGTGTTATCCGCGGTTCTTTTCATGTTCTTCGTGGCTTCGCGCAAGAATCGGATATTCCGGAGGCGGGCTTGTGAAAAGCGAAGTTTCCGCTACAGGTTAATTCCTCTCTTATGAAGAAATCATCTCTCGACGAAATTCGCCAACGCTTCGACGCCGACGTCGAACGATTCTCCAATCTAGAGACGGGCCAGACCTCCACCGTCGATGCCGCACTGGCCATGGCGCTCGCCTGTGATGCTGCAATCAGGGCAGTCCCGAATATTCAGGCAATCCTGGATATCGGCTGCGGTGCGGGTAATTATTCCCTGTCACTCCTGCAAAGATGCCCGCAGCAAACCGGAACCCTGCCTTCTGTCGATGTCACACTGGCTGATTTGAGCGAGCCTATGCTGGCCCGGGCCAAAGAACGCGTCAGCGCCGTGACTGCCGGAACCGTCCAAACCAAACAGGGCGACATCCGGGAGATTGATTTGGGGGTTGGCAAATTCGATGTCATCCTGGCTGCCGCAGTCCTGCACCACCTGCGCGAGGATGCCGACTGGCATGCGGTATTCAAAAAGTGTTTTGCCGCACTCAAGCCGGGCGGAACTTTCTGGATTGTCGATCTGGTAACCCACGACATTCCGGCAGTACAATCCCTGCTCTGGGAGCGCTATGGAGATTATCTCGTGGCGCTGAAGGGGCCAGAATACCGCGACCATGTCTTTGACTACATCGGCTACGAGGATACGCCTCGGTCGGTGCCGTTCCAGATGGATGCCCTGCGCAAGGCCGGATTCCGGGCAGTCGAAGTCCTGCACAAAAACACCTGCTTTGCGACCATCGGGGCCGTCGCCTGACATTCCTGTGTCGAAATCAGCGTTTCCTGAAATAAAAGCTTCCGTGCCGCCTGCGCACTTCCACAATGCGGCGACACAATAAATCCCTCACGCTGTGTCCGACGCCCACCTAAATCTCATTGAAAAAGCCAAGGTCCTCCTTGAGGCACTGCCGTATATCCAGAAATTTCGCGGCAACACTTTCGTCATAAAATACGGCGGAAGCTTCATGGATGACCCGAATCCGGAAGTGCGCGCCAGTGTCGCCATGGATATCGTTTTCCTCGCGGCGGTCGGCATACAGACCGTGGTTGTCCACGGCGGCGGCAAAGCCATTACCCGGGCTCTGGAGAAATCCGGCCTCAAGACAGAGTGGAAAAACGGCATGCGCGTGACCGATGCCGCCACGGTCAAGATCGTCGAGGAGACACTGAACAACGTCATAAACACCGAAATCTGCGAGATCATCCGCAGCCGGGGTGGTTCGCCGCAGAGCATTGCCGGAAACGCCGTGAACCTCTGCGAAAAACTTTTCAGTACGGATGAGGCCGGCAACCCGCTGGACCTCGGTTTCGTCGGCGACATCAAGTTCGTCAAAACCAAGATCATCAAGAAGGCGCTCGCCAGCGGCTTCATCCCCGTCATCTCGCCCATCGCGCTGGACGAGGAAGACCAGCCCTACAACACCAATGCCGACGTGGCCGCAGCCGCCGTGGCCAGTTCACTGCGGGCTCGCCGCCTGGTCTTCATGAGCGATGTGCCCGGTCTGCTGGCTGACGCGAAAGACCCCAACTCGCTTATTTCCACCCTGCCGGTTGGCCAGGTGGAAAGGCTCAAGGCTAACGGTACCATTGCCTCCGGGATGATTCCCAAGGTGGACAGCGCCGTGAAAGCCCTGCAAAGCGGGGTCAAACGCGTCCACTTCATTGATGGCCGCGTCCCGCATAGCTTGCTCCTGGAAATCTTCACCGACAAGGGCATCGGCACCGAAATTGTGCACGGAGCCTGAAACTTAATTAAGAATTAAAAATTATGAATTAAGAATGGAGGGTGCAGGAAGGAACCCTTCGCATGCACAATATTCTTTCTTCAATTCTTAATTTTTAATTCTTAATCTTTAATTTCCCATGAACACCGCAGAACTCTACGAGAAATACATCCTCTCCAACTACGGCGTGCGCACGCACACGCTCGTTCGTGGCGAGGGAGTTCGCGCATGGGATGATACCGGCAAGTGCTATCTCGACTTCTGCACGGGCATTGCCGTGGATGCGCTGGGCCATTCCCACCCCCAGTGGGTGCGGGCTGTGCAAAAGCAGGCCGCCACACTGGTCCACACCAGCAATCTTTTTCGCAACGAATTGCAGGGACGGCTGGCCCAGGCCATTGTCCAGAAGGCCGGACCCGGAAAGATGTTTTTCTGCAACAGCGGTACCGAGGCCAATGAGGCTTTGTTGAAACTGGCCCGCCTTCACGGACGCAAGAAAGCCAGCGGAGCAGAAGGTGTCTGCCACAAGGTAATCGTCGCCGAAAAGGCATTCCACGGACGGACTTTTGGCGCGATGTCAGCCACGCCGCAGGATAAAATCCAGAACGGTTTTCGTCCGATGCTGGATGGTTTTGCCGTCGGGAAGATGAATGATCTCTCCAGTTTCGAAAAACTCATCGGCAGCGACACTGCTGCAATTCTGATCGAGGCCGTGCAAGGCGAAGGCGGATTGTCCATGGCCAAGCCCGAATTTCTCCAAGGTCTCCGCGCACTCTGCGACAAGCATGGCATCCTGCTCATGTTCGATGAGATACAATGTGGACTGGGCCGGGTCGGCAAGTTTCTCGCATTCCAGTTGTCCGGGGTAAAGGCCGACGCATTCTCGCTGGCCAAGGGGCTGGCCGGAGGATTTCCCATGGGCGGCATCTGGGTAGCGGAACAACATACGGATCTTTTTACACCCGGCTCCCATGGAGCAACCTTCGGGGGCAATCCCTTGGCCTGTGCAGCAGCACTTGCCATGATGGAGGTATTGGACGGCGAAGGCCTGATTGAGAAAATAGCCAAGCAAACACCAGCCTGGCATCAGGCGCTCAACGGCATTGTTGCCAAGCACCCCAAGGTGGCCAAGGAAGTGCGCGGAGTTGGTTACATGACCGGCATCGCATTACACGTCCCGACAGCACCAGTCGTCATGGCCCTGCGCGAAGAAGGTTTGCTGACAGCTCCCGCTGGCGGCGATGTTATTCGACTGCTGCCCCCGTTGATCGCCACCGAAGCTGATCTGGCCGAAAGCGTGGCGATTTTCGACAAGGTGCTGGCGCGAATGGAGAGTAATTAAGCATTGGGCAAAAGGTCCAAAGGAGCCAAGGGTAACGGAGAAAAACTCCCCATTCATCATGGAGATACTTTTACTTTTCGCAGTTACCCGCTGCCCCGGACCGTCCCCTCAACTTTTAATCCATAATTCTTAATTTTTATTTCCTCCAACTCCTCGATTTCGTCACCGCCGATTTCGATTTCGGGGCCAAGAAACTTTGGTTCCGTGCTGATCTGGACATCCAGCACCGCCGCCACCCGGGCCAATAATTCGCGCGCCAAAGTTTTGGCTGCGTACCGCCGGGGCGGTGATTTCGCCACAAACCCGATGGCATCAATACCTCGTGATCTCGCCAAGTAGATGGCCCGGTCGTTGTGGAATTTTTGGGAAATGACTGTCACCTCCGTGGTCTTGAATACTTCCTTGGCGCGCACCACCGAATCCAAGGTCCGAAATCCCGCGTAATCCCTTTGCATTCTATTTTCTGGAATGCCCAGTTCCACCAAATCCTTGTACATCATAGTCGGTTCATCGTATCCCGGCTTGGAATTATCGCCGCTGATCAGAATAAAATCAATCTTCCCCGCCTTGAAGAGCGCAGCCGCAGCTTCTATGCGCCGCTGGTAAAAGGTATTCAGCCGATTATTTGCGAGGTACTTGCTGGTTCCAAGAAGGAGCCCCACCTTTCGATGTGGAATTTTCTGCACATCATAAAACTCCCGTCCTTCCGCCGCATTGACTACGGCCCGGTTAGCCAGAAAAATTCCCATGCCCAAAGCCGCGATGGCAACCGTCAGCCCGATCAAGGTCCATCGAATAATTTTCTTTTTGTTTCGGGCCATGGGAAGATGAAGGAATTAAGAATTAAAAATTATGAATTAAGAAGATTACTTAGCTTTATGCTCCTCCGACATTATTTATTTTCTAATTCATAATTTTTAATTGAATTGCAAACCCGCTCGGATGGCATCTGCCATTCGCACTGCCTGACGAATGGCGGCCACATCATGTACCCGTACCATCGCCGCACCTTGTGCAATTCCCCAGACTACTGTGCTTGTATTGCCCTCATGCCTTTCGCCAACCGTAGCTTCCAGCACCAGCCCCAATGTAGATTTCCGGCTGGTACCCAGCAAGACCGGAAATCCCAGTTCCACCAATCGGCGCATTTCGCGCAGGGATTCGAGATTCTGGGCGGGCGTTTTTCCAAAACCAAAACCCGGATCGAGCCAGATCTGTTCATCGGGAACACCAGCGGCACGGACCAAATCAATCGATCGCTGCATGTCTCCAAGAAATTCTTGCCAGAATACCTCATCCGATGCCGGAGTAGTCCGGTTGTGCATCAGGATAATCGGGGCACGTAATCGGGCGGCAACCGCGCCCATGGGAGAAAAACCATCCTTTGCCTCGTGCAACCCTCCCCACACATCATTGATGATATCCGCCCCCGCCCTGATGGCAGTCTCGGCGACCTCCGCCTTATAGGTGTCAATGGATACCGGCACCTCCGGCAAAGCTTCGCGAATGGCTCGCAAAGCAGGAAGCAAACGGCCCAGTTCCGTTTTTGCATCGACGAGGGCATGGCCCGGGCGCGTCGATTCCGCGCCCAAGTCCAGAACATCAGCCCCATCTTCAACCAACTTGCGGGCCTGAATCAGGGCGGCATCCACCGAATCATACTTTCCACCATCGGAAAAGGAGTCCGGAGTTAAATTAACAATGCCCATGATAAGTGTACGGACACCGGGCACCGGCAAGGGGCGATTATGCGGACTGGTCCAAGGCATGAAGGCACCTTGAGAGAAAATCCGGGAAAGGACACCCGGAAATAAGGGTAATTATAAATTATGAATTAAAAATTAAGAATTGGAACCTCAGAAGGGAATTTGAAGGAGTAGATCTTTGGAACACTCCTGTATTTCGCCTCATTCCGGGGAAAATGCGCATCACCAGCTAGATGACCGAAACCCGTTTCCAATTCATAATTCCATTTTTAATTCATAATTATTCTGCCAGCAATTTCTTTATCTCCGGCACCACGGCATCCGCCCACATTTCGTAACCCTTTTCCTTGGGATGAAGCAAATCCGGCATAATGTCTTTGGAGAGCGTACCGTCCGGCCCAAGGAACACTTTGTTGATATCCAGATAGAAAACCTTTTTGCCGTCCGCATATCCCTTAATCAAGGCATTGGCTGCGTCGTTGTTCTTGCGCAGGGCGTCTTCTGTCTTGGCTCCACGTGGGAAGATAGCCAGCACGAGGATTTTGGTATCCGGCTTGCGTTTCTGGATTTCACCGATGATGGCTTTCACCCCGGCAGCGATCATCTCCGGTTTTTCCCGGCGGTGCCCGGTGTTGTTGGTACCGATCATCAAGACCGCCACCTTCGGCTTCGCATTTTCAGAAAGGTTGCCGTTTTGCAGGCGCCACAAGACCTGCTCAACCCGGTCACCGCTGATGCCGAAATTCGCAGCCTTGAGCGGGGCGATTTTTTCCTCCCAGACCTTTTTGCCTGCACCTTCCCAGCCCTGGGTAATGGAGTCTCCAATGAACATGACATCAAAACCACCCTCCTTGGCCCGGGCATTGAGGAGGTCGCTCCGATCCTTCCACCACTTGGGCACCGTGGTTTGCGGCATCGGGGTCAATGCCAGTTCCTGGGCTTGGCTCGATAGTGGTGCCAGGCAACAGGCAAAAGTTAACAGGGATAAGAGATGAAAACGGACCATGGATAAAAAGGTGACTAATTATGACATTTGGAAAAATAAAGAGTTCCGGCCCCGTTGCTTGACTCACCTGCTTATTTCCTCACCTCAAGAATATGGACTCTTTCGATTTTGTGGTCGTCGGTGGTGGCAGTGCCGGGTACGCCGCGGCACGTACGGCAGTTTCCTTCGGATTGTCCACTGCGATCGTTGACAGTGCCGATGAGCTGGGCGGATTGTGCATCCTGCGCGGCTGCATGCCCTCGAAAACGCTCATTGCCACAGCCAACCGGGCCCGGACCATCCGCCAGGCGGATGAATTTGCCATCAATGCAACATTTAATGGTGTCTCCGGCTCAAAATTACGTGAGCGGAAACGCCGGTTTATTGACGATTTTGCCGGTTACAGAAAAGCACAACTTACTGACGGGAGGTTCGCACTTTTTCGGGGTCACGGCAAATTCACCGGAAAAACCGAGCTTTCCGTATCAATGCCCGATGGTTCCGCCAAAATCATTGCGTTCAAGACGGCACTGATCGCCACCGGCTCTCGTGTTCAAATCCTGGATATTCCCGGTCTTGCCGAGACAGGATTCTGGACCAGCGATGATGCGCTCGACTCCGATTATATCCCGCGTTCCATTGTTGTGCTCGGCGGTGGAGCCATTGCCCTGGAATTGGCCCATTTTTATGAAGGCGTGGGCAGCCAGGTCACCGTCATCCAACGATCACCCCATGTCCTGCGCGGCATGGATGAGGATTTGGCCCATGTGGTCGAAGTAGCCAGTCGAGAACGAGGCATCACCCTGCATACTGGCACAAAAATAAATTCCGTCTCCCGCAAGGATGGCATGGCAGTGGTCCACTACGAGCACACCGGACATGGATCACGCGAAGCCACCGGGGAAATCCTGCTGCTGGCCACCGGGCGCGTTCCTACCACGGAAAACCTCGGGGCTGACATCATTGACGTCATCGACAACGCCAACGGACGAATAAAAACCACCCATACCCAGCAAACTCCCGTTCCGCATATTTTTGCGGCAGGGGATGCCAGCGGACCAGCTGATGTTGTCCACGTAGCCATCCAGCAGGGCGAGATTGCCGCCCGCAATGCTGCCCGGATGCTGGGCAAGCTGGGCGGTGATCTCGAGAAATATTCCGACCATGCCATGTTATTCGGAGTTTTTACCGAGCCCGAGGTGGCCCAGGTAGGCATCACGGAAGCTCAGGCCCGCCGTGACGGTAAAGTCCTGCGCGTAGCTACATACCCTTTTAATGACCATGGCAAAAGCATGGTGGAAGGTGTTTCGCATGGGTTCGTGAAACTGCTGGCTGAGCCCGGTACTGGCAAACTCGTCGGTGCATCCGTGGTAGGTCCCCATGCCACGGAACTGATTCACGAAATGGCATTGGCTGTTCACCTGGGTCTCACGGCAGCCCAGATAGCAACGGCGCCACATTACCATCCGACCTTGTCGGAAATCTGGGCCTATCCGGCAGAGGAGTTAATGGAGGGCTAAGCCCTGTCGTGAATCATAAGCGCACCTCTAGGGTCGTTGGAAAACAATAAAATCTTCCAGCATAAGCCCGCTTAAGCGCTGAATTCCCTGCCGGCAAATTTCCGACCCCTGATTCATGTCTTGTGCAGCCAGATATTCCGCCAGACTGACTGCACGGTCTCCATTTTCCTCGTGCTTTTTTGCCAGAGCAAGGGCCTGGGCATAATTTGCAACCAATGGCGCCATCCCGGCGCAAATCTTGGAAAGCTCCGGGTCATCCACCTCCTCCTGTATCGCCGTCTGCAACACATCCCACGCCATGTAACTATTTCCCTGACCGCTTAGCACCTTTGCATTGAGAATGTATCCCTCAATTTTTCCTATTTTGGCCACAACCTCTTTCAACTGGGCGGCGCGCGCCTCATCTTGCAACAGGGCCACGGCGAATTCTTCCTTCCTGTTGAAGATATCACGATATTTCCCCGCCTTATGGAGTTGGTCAAACTCAGGCACTCGTTGCGCCAAGGCATCAGTGCGATCCACCGCCTGTTGAGCCAGTTCCTCAATAGCCGGATTGCTGGGCCATGTTTTTGCCGCCTGCTCTAGCAGTACCTTTGCCTCTGCCCTGTCTCCGAGCAGCATAGCCTGCTTGGCCGAGATCACCGCCAGATTACTGGCCTTCTTGGCATTCTTCACCCGGCTCATGATCCTTGTGGAAGGAAAGTCCTGGGCAACGATCTGAACCTTTTTCACAGCCTCCTCGATGCTTTCCAAATCCCTTTCGTCCCCCATTTGCTGCAAATCCCGCAACACCCGCCAAACGCCCAGTAAAACTTCTTTCTTTTCCAGATCAAAAAACATCACATTGGGATCATACTCCCCAAGGAAAAAAGACTCCTGCAATCGTTCAAAGGCAGCATACCGATTACCTGCATCATATAGGCGGGACACTGTCTTCATGCCTGTATCCACATCCTTGATCGCCTCGCGGGCCAACATATCAACGGACTCGACCGTCGGTGAAAAATCGCTGACAGGAAACATTTCCCTGACCTGCTTTTCCCCCACCTTGAGTTCCTGTGCCGATCCCTTGAATATCTGGCGGTAAAACGACGAGGCGATAATGGCATGCTGAAAACGCCGCTGCAAAAGGAATGCCACAATCTGGCTCTGGAATTCCACCTTGGACTTGATCCCCATGGCCGCCATATCTGTCTCCGCCTTGAGTATCTCGGCATCAAGGCGCGCCAACTCCTCCCTCCGGGCATTCAAATCCTCTTGCCCCTCTTGCGGGTCCCGGTAGGGCTTGGGACTCTTGCCAACACTTGCCTTTTGCGCCGCCTGATCCTTGTTCGCCTCTACCATCCGCGCCCTGTAGATGACACTCCGACGTTGGTGCCCTCGCATTTTCTCCTGCTGCTCTCGCGTCGTCTTGATGTTTTCAAACTCCGACTGGGTCTTCTGCGTATTACTGACCAGAGTGGCTATCGTCAGGCAGTTCTCCCCATCCATTTCAAACTCTCCGGCATCAAACAAAAGCTCCCAGGCTTTCTGCATGTTCGCAGCGTAGTTGGTCCGCGTGATTTTTTTCGGGGAAAGCAAATCCTCAATCTGGGCCAGCAGCTTCTCGTATTTAACCGTGTCATCACCCGGAATAGGAGCCGCCAGATACCGCTCGAAACGCGCCCGCATCATCCGTGAATCCCCCAGATTAAAAGTGCGACCCTTCCATTGCACAGTCCCGCTCTCCAAGTCAACCGAGTCACTGTTCACATTGAATAACCTGTCCGCCATGTTTTCCGCAGTGCTGCTGGAATAATCACCCCCAGCGGGAACGACGGAAGATTGCGGGCGACCTGCTCCATCCCCAGCAGCAGGTGTCGCCGATGCGGGCGACGCAGCCTCCTTGCCGGACAACGGTGTTCCAAATGGTGTGACGTCGGCCCCTACGGAAACCGGCAACAGCAGGTGTACAAAAATCAGGTTTAACAGGAATAGCTTACTTTTTCCCATGGTGTGTTGTATGGAGGATTAATGTGTCTGGAGGGTTATATTTTCTCGATGTCCTCCACACAAAGCGTGCCTTGCCGGACAAGAACGTGGAAACGGTAACGCTGCCCGGTTTCGAAATTTTGTTTTATTGAGACAGGAACCAGCACAGGAAGCCGCCCGGTTCCGTCCAGCAGTTTTACGGCCAGCACCCGTCCCTTGTCCTCGCGATAGCTCAATTGCTGGTCGATCTGGCAACTGATTACATATTCATTCCCCTGCAACGTCGCCCAATTCTGCATGTAGGCCTCACGTTGCAATGGATTCAATTCCCCGAATTTCCCGCTGTTGCGGGCAACAATTATACCTACCGCAATGCCAACGCCCAATAAGGGGACTATAGCAACAAGAAGGGTATTTTTAATCTTTTGGTTCATTTTGAAAACACGAGTTGTGACTAACAGAGTTTAGCGTTGAAGAGAGATAACGCGGAAATCAGGGGAATTGCTCCCAGGACTTTTTGATTTTTTCATTGGGAAACCAGCAACGAACCAGAAATCCTTCCAATCCGCGGTCAGAAGCTTTGGACCATACTCCGGGCGCGTTGGAAGGTTGGGACAATATCGCATCGAAATAACTCCGCACCCAAACGGAAGCCTTGGAGTCAATGACATGACCACTGCCGGGTACACCCAACCAGCAAACCGGCCATTGAGACCGTAATCCCGATAGAAACGCTTCCCGTGTACTTCCCAAGCGCTCATCTTTGAGCCCACAAATAAAAACACCCGGTGGTTTTGCCTTGGATGCGGCAGGCGCCTCATCATGCCAACCAAACCCATAAGCGCCCCAAGCCCTGACCCTATCAGGGAATTGGTAAACAAATCTATGGGCAAAATGCGCGCCCCCGGAATGCCCGAAAATCACAATGGAGAGATCACGGGAGGTAATTTTTTCCAGTTCGGCTAGAAGAATTTCTCCCGAACCTCGTTCAACATAGTAGTAACCACGTCGTTCAGACGCCCCCAAGTCCTCCTCCTTGGAAGCAAAACTGAGACCTACTAAAATCAGCCGATGCTTTTGAGCCAAATCCTGCCACTCTTTTTGCCGGATCAGGAATTCTCCATCCTGATTGTAACCGGGGCAAAGCACCAATGCACCTGCACACTGGGCAGGAGGATCAAAGTATTTCAATTCCGCACGGACCATGCCTGATGCCGGTTGCAAGCGCAGCGTATTTACATCGGATTTTTCTGCCCGCAGTCCAACCAAGCATCCCGGCAAAACGATTATCGTGAATATGAATACAAGTATGGCTTTCATGAGACCTTAGACTCGCTATCCATCCGTACTTGATGGTTCAGTTCATGTTTGTAGAGTGCCACAATAGCCGCCAGCAAAAGCACATCGCGCAAGATAGCCCGGACCATTCCGTCATAACTGGGTGCATCAGACCCAAAGCAGCCACAATCGACAACCAAGCCGCGCAAGGCAGCCTGCCCTAGCGCGATCAAAAATAAAACGCTTAAAATACCTAGGACACACAATGCTGCCCGGCGACTTTTACGCCAAAACAAAAACAGACCCGATATAGTCTCCAAGAAAGGAAGTGTTAAGGCAATGACACTCACCATCCACCCATTCAGAGGGAGTTGGTAGGCGGCAATCGTGTCGGCCAACTCCAGTGGCGCTATGATTTTCGACGCCCCTGCATAAATAAACACTCCTGCTAGGACAGCCAGCACCCCTCTTTTTAGCCATGTTCCAATGTGGGCCTTCATGAAGGTCTCCCCGGTGAAAAGTCTTTCTTTCGGCGCTGCCATTCGGCCCATCCTCCGGGATAAATGGAAAGATTTTTATGCCCCAATTTGCGCAGGGCTTCCGCGACCATTTCCGCCTCCTCGCAATAATCCCCGGCACAATAGACGATTACCCGGTCAGCTTGGATGAGTTTGGACGCCATTGAAGGGTACTTCTCTTCGAAGTCTTCACGCGACAGGTTAAGCGCGCCGGGGATATGAGAATCTTCATAAAATAAATCAGGCCGGACATCAAGGAGGATGACATTGGCTTTTTGCTGAAGCAAAGCTTCCAATTCGCCGGAAGTAACCGTTTTACCCAACTGTGACACGCTCAGATTCTCTCCGTTCAAGCGAGCCACTGCCGCATCGAGACGGACCGACTTATCTTCATATTTCAGCGGAAGCGGTTTTTCTCTTAAAAAATTGATGGCAAGGCCACAGACCAAGGAAAAGACAGCCATTACCAGCCCCCACGTCATGTCCTGGAATAGTTTATCTTTCTGCGTCATGATTGAGGAGATGACAAAGGTTTCGACTTAGATTCCCCGGCAATTTTCAAAAGACGCTCCGGCCAATCTCCAATAAATGCCGCCTGTCCCGGCAATATCTCAAAGTGCCCCGCCTCACGCCAGATTGCCTCATCAACCGGAGGCATGAATTCTCCAAAATAGACATGTGTTTTCCGCAATACTTCAGGTGGCAAGTTATCGAAATCCGATGACGGGGCCAGCAAGACCACTGTTTGGGCTCGATCCAATAATGACTTAATTTCCGACCAATCATTATTCCCTAACAGTGCCAGAGTATGGCCTTCGGGGATAGAAACGTCCCTCGGGCAAGTTGTCCAAAGCACACTCACGGGACTGGATGCTTTCTGCCATACGATGCGTAGCTGCCGGGGCGACTCCTTGGCTCCCTCGCCTGCAACAATGACCAACCTCGGATCACCCCGTCCTAGTTGTACCGATTTTCCTGAATCATGGGCATAAAGAGGCAAATTATCCGAAAAGAAAAAAACCGCCATCCCCATCACAACGAACGAACCAACCAAACTCCACGTAACCGCAGCAGGCTTGGGCCATACATGGGCGTGCCTGCGCATGAGTATGGCAAAAATCAGAGCGAACAAGGGAATCAACCAGAGCACCCATGTTTCAGCCACAGAGGAGAAAAGTGCAGAGACAGCAAAGGCGGTCAGCACCCCCAATGGAACAACCGACAAACGTTTTCCCGGTGATAAGCGCGTGGGCCAAGCCAGGCAAAAAGCAATCACCCAGCCGCCGAGATAACCGATTCGTCCCAACCAACCCAACTCAACCAGCCAAGTCCCGTGACTATTGACCAGAGTACGATAAAGCTCACCTCGATCAGCGGACTGATACCAAGTCATAAAAGCCTCTCCGGAATTGCCCAATCCCCACCCACCCGGGGCTGCCAAGATCATGGACGGAATACTTTGCCAGAGAATCCACCGGTTTCCGATGGAGGCATCATGCACCCCATACAGAGGAGACAGCCGGGCTGCTTGAGGAAGCACCGCCATCAAGATGAGTGCGGCAACAAAGGCTCCCATGGCTCCAGCAATTTTTCGCCAAGGCCAAGGGCGCGGACCAAAGCAAAGCATAACCAACCATCCCGTAACCGCAGCAACCAAACCGCCCCGGGAACCGGTTTGCAGCAGCGCACACCCCAATCCCAAGGACCCCAGTAAGGCGATCCACCAGAGTGCTTCTTTTGCCTTGGGCCAAAAAGCTCCCAGCCACGAAGGCAATCCCCAGATCGCCATCATCAACAATACGATTAACGCCGCCGTTTTATTCGGATTGCCCAATCCCCAATCCAATCGACTGCTTAATGCTACGGCCAAGGTGCTCATTTGTCAGAAAATAACTAAGTCTGTATTATTTCTTTTTCTGCATTTCCCATTTCTGGGCGATTTCCTGCGTGGGTAACGGCACCCGTAGCGCCTCAGGGATCATAGCCAGGTTACCCTTGGCTTCCACATTTTGATTTAGCCAGTCTCCCCAAAAAGGGGGCGACCCCATATCCTCCTGCAAACGCTTTTCCCGGTCCTCAGGCTTATCCGGCAAGGTTCGGGCATAATCGAAAAACGAAAGCCCCATCTGTTGCGAGGGTTCATGGGGAACATGTCCCAAGCCAGGAACTGCCTTGTAGATGAATCGATACCCCAAGTCTGTACATTGCCTGTAGAAACGCTGGGACCGCACATATCCCGACTCCAATTCTCCTGTCGCAAGACACCACAAGACTTGGGAAGCAGCCTTGGTGGGTTTATCAAACGAGCTGGGAATCTGGATAAACACCGCATTAAAATATTGGGGCTTTCGCAGGGCCAGCCGCATTGAATACTGGGCCGAGCCGGAATTCCCCCAAAGCAAGAAACTCCTTGGCTCAAACCCATGTTCCGTAGCCAGCCTCCTGATGCCGTTTTCCCATGCCGCGGCAACCCGGTCAAAACGCCTGTCCGCCTCCCGCGCCACCTCCGGCTTCAGTTCATCCCAATTTCGAGAGGGATCCCATAGACCTCGTGATCCCCAGCAAATCACCACCAATTTATGTTTATCTGCATAACGCAACATATTGGAAAATCGCCCATCTGTTTCTTCATTCATCAAAGAAATCCTTACTTCCGACAAACTGCCCGCCAAAATGGATAGACAAAGCACTCCGTTGGCTTCCTTGGCAGACTTCACCCCCTTGGGTAGCTTGAGAAAGAGCGTGAGGTGAGGATAGTCGGGCAAATTAGTACTGCATTGTATTTCATATACCGACGAGACACTGGCTGCCCGGGTTTGGCTGACCTCTGAGCACAATTTTTTCTGGGGAAACGCATAATTTGAAAATGCATCGCCCCGAATATGGCCCTTCTCACCAGCAACAAGCAGAGCCGTGGCATCCTTATCATCTCCAAAAACAACCACAGCCCTCCAGTTGTTTTTTTTCTTTAGCAAGGTATCCGGAACATCAAACCGAACTTTAAACGGTTTTGTCTTGTGGAAATCCAAGGGCAGCTTGGCACTTACTGGCTGGTCAACTTGCTTTTTATTTTCATCAAAGAAATAGGCGACTGCATAACTTTTGCCAATAGGCATGTTTGCCTCAACCCCAAGGCGAACTTCGACACAGGGGGCGAACGTACCGCTTTCTGTCTTGGGGCGTTTTTCCTGAAATCGCACCTGGTCGATTGTAAAATGACGGGCAGACAAGGAAGGCATTAGGGCAAAAATTCCTAGCATCACATACAATAAGAAAATAATGCGCTTCATTTCATTAAAAAATTAAAATTGTTTCATAGCAGCAAAGCATAACTACATTTTATAATAATTTTAACTGATTCCCTCCTTATTCATTCCAGTCTATAATCAATAATTGGAAGGATATAGTTTTTCCTAACTCCCTTTACAAGAAGTTCTCCTATTTTATCATTAGGATTAATCGTTTTAGCAATACATTCAATAGTCACAATGGCATTATTTTCATTTCTTCGCACCTCAAGAATTCTCAACCCGCTTCCTTCGATACGAATTTCCGCGTCGGGCTCGTTTCTTAAATTACAGTTAATTTGAAAAACCCGCTTCTCGTCCTGTGCCAAATTGACTAGAAAATAGTTCTCTAACTCAAAAACCCCTTTATCATGAATATTCCAAGTAATAGGCATCGCCAGATTGCTGCCGTTTGCCAACTCTACCTTAATATTTCCTTCACCAAGACCTGAAACTAGTGATTCTTGGGCAATAAACTCCACCCCGATTTTTGCTTCATGCAAAAAAACTTACCACCATCAACATCCTCAAGTTCGCGAAGCGCCTCAGCTTTAATGCTGACTTTCATAGTGTCAGGATGGTCTACATTCAAGTGAGACAAAGCCTTGGAAAATTTTTCTTTGCTTGGAAATGACAAAATAAACTCGTCTTCCTTGAAGTCGCTGTAATGACAATTATCAAAAAGAATGCTCTTCTTTGAAAAAAACGGAGTGAATTCTGCGCATCCTGAAACTGTCAGATTTATTGGTATCGATCTCTCTTGATTTTCCGCGACAATAATTATCGAAACCTGATAAGGCATAATATGCTCAGGGAGTAATCTCATCTCCACATTAAGGTAAGAAGTATTTCCAGGCAGAATTTTCTCTTCGTCCATTTTCACCCGGACGCACGCGCATCCAATAACGATCCGCTTAATTAAAACTTCGTGATTTGTCTTATTCACTAATTTGAAGCGGTGCTTACCTTGAGCAATTCCATTTTCAACAGGTAACCTTCCTAAAAAAACCGTGGTTTCTTCACAATAGAATTCATTACGGTCAAACTGGTCATAACCAACAACCGCTCCAACCAGTAGAATGACAAGAATGCTGCTTATGATGAAGAATTTATTTTTCAATAACATAGCGTGAGCGCTTTCTTCGGAGAAACAAAAAAAATAGCCCTATTCCTGCCCCCCAAGTAGTAATTTTCAATAGAAGTATCACGGGGAATTTTTTTATTTTGACGGATTCCGGCGTCAAACCAACCAATAATGCAAATTGAGCATTCTCGTTAAACTCTTCTTTTTTAGATTTAACAACAATATCGGGAAAATCAATGCATTGAATTCTATGTCCCTCCAGCGGGCGAACCAAGGAAATATGCGGCTCCCCTTTTCGATCATGTATAGCAAATCTCATAAAAAGTTAGGCATTTAGAGATAAAGAGGTAGAAAGGAGAGAAATGGGATACAGCAAAGATTGTAACGGCAGGAAAGTAATGTAAAGGGTCGCGTCGGAAAAGATGAAAAGGGTTGTTTTGCGTAACGCGGCGGGTCCGCAGGACCGCTGCGGGGTGCCCGCAGGTACCCCGCGACCCGG
>JAITVQ010000023.1 GCA_031285745.1 Puniceicoccales bacterium
TGACGGGATAAATCAGATGTACCCGCTGGCCCACGATATCGAGCACGTCACAGGAAGTTCCGGACAGAATTCCCTTCCAGTCCTCCGCCTTGCTCACTGACGAATCAAAAACACCGTTCACCTTTCCGGTCAAAATGTGCGCCTTGATCTTGGGTGCATTTTGAAAATCCTTCGTGTAATAGCTGATGTATCCCAGCCCCCCATTCCTGACCTCAATAATATTAAGGCCATCCTTCAGCGGATATGATTTTTCCCTGCGACCCTGAGGGCCAAAGTCGTGAATCTTCAGCTCTGGTTTTTCGTTTGCCATTCCCTCCACCCAGAGGACCGCTTGTTCACCGTCTTCAAAAAGGATGCCGGTTGGATTCTCGTATTTATTGTATTCACTGGTTTTCAATCGCCGGGCAAGAATGTTCACTGGCTCATAGGCAACATACGCCTTATACCTGTTTTTCAGGTCATGCTTGCCGTCCTTCAGAGAGGTGGCGAGTTCCCGGATAAAGGGATCTGAAATTCTCTGGATCTGGGTAGCTCCAATCCCGGTCTTGAGCTTGGTCATCGCCTTGTCGGCAAAAACCGAGAGATTATTCTCCGAGAAAGATTGCTTCGTTACCGGAGTAACGGATGAACCACCCTCCTGCCCCGACAGATTTGTCAGTCCCAATATGGCCGCCAAGGCCACTGCCACGCACACGTTTTTACCCCAGTTCGACCACTGGCGTAATTTTGCAAAACAAAACGATTTTTTCATGAAAACAATGCTTCCTCAGTTGAAACCCGATCTGCGGCTTATTGTTCCTGAATATGTACCCCCTTGAGCCTCAATGCAGGCTAGCTTCAGTCATCTAAAAATGAAGATACCCGCGATGCTCCACTCCCAGCGGTTTTCCGCTTTCGGAATCAACGAGCTTTCCCACATCAGCCGGGGTTGCTGCCGGGGCAATCACACCTATAGGGGTCAATGTTAGCTTGGGAAACTCAACG
This sequence comes from Puniceicoccales bacterium, assembly GCA_031285745.1. Lineage (GTDB taxonomy): Bacteria > Verrucomicrobiota > Verrucomicrobiia > Opitutales > UBA953 > CALNBE01. The sequence goes on from JAITVQ010000023.1 coordinate 985, forward strand.
CTCCAATCCTGCAATAGTCCGGGCACCGAAGTAGTTTCCGCCGCAATCAACAACTCGTAATCCTCCCCGTCATCAAGCGCGTGAGCCAGCGGGCTTTGGCCATCATTCATGCGGGCAGCATCCACTGAAACAGGAATACTGGATAGATTCAGGGCTGCAACAGAGTCGGCGGGCAACATGGCTGGAACATCCTTGGCGATACCATCGGTGACATCCATCCCGGCCCGCACCCCAAGATGTTTCGCCAACCAGCGACCTTCCGCCAAACGGGGAACAAAGGAAAAATGCTTCCCTAACAAACTGCCACCCAGCGAACCGGTAACCAAAAGCGTGTCTCCCACTTGCGCGCCCAGGCGCAACATTGGTTTTTCTGCAAATCCCGTCAGGGCCAGGGTGCCGCAGAAAAAACCACGTGCGACTCCAGCCACATCACCACCGGCCAGTTCGACTTGGTATAACCGGCAACTTTCGGCGACACCGGCAAAAAATCGCCCCAGCCATTCGATCGAGGTATCGGGGCCAAGCACTAGGCTGAGCACCGCATCCGCCGGGGTTCCACCCATGGCGGCAATATCGCTCAAATTACGATTGATGAGCTTCCGTCCCACATCCTCGGGGGAAACCGTTTCATCAAAATGCCTCTGCCATATGACACTGTCCGTGGTCACCAAACGTTGCCCCGAAAATGGGGTCGCCGGGAGTATGGCGCAGTCATCGCCTATGCCGCGCGGATAATGGGAGGTCGCTTCGCCCAACCATGACTTGATTTTCTCGATGAGCCGGACTTCACCCAGCGCAGCAATGGAACCGGCAACATCGTTGGTGAATGGCGTCATTAGAATATATCGTGAAGTTCCGGCGCAAGCAACATGATGAGAAACGAATTCAGATTAAACAAGGCATGGACAACAATAGGAACCCGGATGTCCCCGGTGCGTTCATAAACATGGCAAAGATAGGCGCCAAGGAGCGCCAGGGGGATGAATGCCACGGCATTGAAATGGATCAGGGCAAACAAGGTTCCCGTAATGGCGGCAGCCATGTGCCTATTCTCAATTCCCTTGAAAAACCGATAGACACATCCGCGAAAGAAAAGCTCCTCCCATATCGGGGCGCCGACCACGGCGGTAAGAAATGCCAAGGACATTAGTATAGGATTATCCCGGTTTTTGAGGAATACATCCATTATCTCCTGTTTATCCCACACCAACTTCATACCGACGGCATGATCCAGCAAAACCTGTAACTGGGACACCACGAATCCGGCAAGGCCGACCGTCGCGAAGCAGCCGAGCAGGACAAAGCCAAGTTTCCACTGAAAAAGCCGCCCCACCCTAATCTCAGGGAAATTAAAGGCATAGCCCGGGGCAAACGCTTTCAGCAGAAAGAAAATGACCACCGGAACCACAATTTGCGTTATGATCGAGGCACCCAATAAAATTGTTGGGGAAATCGCCGGTACTCCAGTGACAATTCCATCAGAGGTTTCGCCTTGCGGAAACGAGATGAATGGGAGTACCGCCATTGTGGAGACCGCAAAGAAACAGCACATCACAACCACGGCAAACAATCCAAACATCCCGGCGCCAGCATTCCACGTCGGCAACCCAGTCGGAGCTTTGGATGATGCAAATTGGCTGACCAATGCCCCGATGCCCAGTGCAACAAACAGATACTGGATTACCAGAATGGAGAACGCCAATGGCGGAAGATTGGAAACCATGCTCAAGAAAGATAACAGCCCTACCCGATAATCACCTAGCAAGACTCGTCGACGATTCTGCCGTTTTCATAAACGACTTTCCCTCCAACCAAGGTTGTCCGAACTTTGCCGCGCAAGGTACGTCCCAAATAAGGACTGTTGCTAGATCGGCTGAAGAATGAGTCTGCTTTAGGAACCCATGCTTCATTGGGGTCGAATATCGTGATATCCGCCGGACGTTTGGGGGCCAACGTTCCGGCTTCCAGTTCCAACACCCGGGCCGGGGAAATGGTCAACTTTTCGACCACTTGAGCCAATGGAACACTTTTGCTATGGTAGAGCGCTTCCAGTGAAACCGACAGCGCTGTTTCCAACCCGATGGCTCCAAACGGTGCATAATCAAACTCACAGTCCTTCTCGGTTGGAGTGACAGGCGAGTGATCGGTGACGATTGCGTCAATGGTGCCGTCGAGCAATCCTTTGATCAGTTCCATTCGGTCTTCTTCCTCCCGGAGAGGCGCCGCCAGCTTGAGATTGGTATTGTAGTCATGCAACGCGGCATCCGTCAGCAACAGATGATTGGCTGACACTTCCGCAGTCACCGCAATACCTTGTTGCTTGGCGCGTCGAATCAGTTCAACGGAATTTCCCGAGGTAATATGCTGAAGGTGCAGACGCGCTCCGGTCAGGTGCGCGAGAATAATGTCGCTGGCAACCACGACCTCCTCTGCCGCCCGTGGAAAGCCGCGCAAACCAAGCCGAATTGACCACACACCTTCGTGCATCATCGCGCCCTGCGTCATGCTGCTATCCTGGCAATGGTCGAGGATCACCAGTCCGAACATGGAAGAGTATTCCAGCGCGCGCCGCATAATCTCGTTATTCTGGACTCCGCCAATGCCGTCGGTAACGGCGATAACTCCGGCCTGCTTCAAGGAACCAATGGGGGCAAGTTTTTCACCCAGGTGTCCGACGGTGATTGTTCCGGTAGGCAGGATGCGGACAATCGCAGTCCGATCAGCGATTTCCTTGATGAGTTGCACGGTGCCGACCGTGTCGGCGGGCGGCTTGGTGTCGGGCATGCAGACCACGGTAGTGTAGCCTCCTGCCGCCGCCGCGTGGGAGCCGCTCTGGATAGTCTCCCGGGCTGTACTTCCCGGCTGGCACAAGCGGGCATGCAAATCGACAAAACCGGGGCAAACCACCAATCCGCTGGCATCAATCACGCGGACATTCTTTTTCTGGTCATCAAAAAGTTTTTCGACAATGACCCCGTCTGCCACGAACACATCTCCGATCCCATCTCGCCTGGAGGCAGGGTCGATGACGTGTCCGTTTTTAATCCAAATTACGTTTGCCATGGGAAATGATTAGCGGGTTTTCACTTGTTGAGGGAACCGGCACAGAGGTGCAGGACCGCCATGCGGACTGCGATGCCATTGTGAACCTGATCGAGAATAACAGAGCGGGGGCCGTCGGCGATGTCGCTCTCCACTTCCACGCCCCGGTTTATCGGCCCGGGATGCATGATAATCGCATCCGGCTTCAGCCAACTCATCCGTTTTTTGTTTAACCCAAACATGCTGGTGTATTCACCCAACGAGGGGAAATGGGTGGTCGTCTGGCGTTCGTGCTGAATTCGCAGCAACATTACAGCATCCGCACCATCCAACGCCTGTCGCAGGTCGTGGACCACCCGGACACCGGGATAGTTGGTGAAAGTTTGCGGAACCAGCGTCGTCGGACCGGCAAGGGTAACTTCCACTCCAAGCTTGGTCAGGCAGTAGATGTTGGAACGGGCAACACGGGAGAAAAGAATATCTCCCAGAATCGTAACCTTGCGTCCCGAGATATCCTTCCCGAACCGTTCGCGCAAGGTAAAGGCATCCAACAATGCTTGCGTCGGATGGGCATGCGCCCCGTCCCCGGCATTGATAATCGGAATGTCCATTACCCGGGCCAGATAAGCAGCGGCTCCGGCGGCGCTGTGGCGCATAATGATCATGTCGGCGTTCAGCGCCCGGATATTGAGGGCAGTATCCCGAAGCGTCTCCCCTTTCACAAGGCTGGAAGCGCTGCCGGCTATCGAAATGACATCTGCGCCAAGGCGCTTGGCGGACACCTCGAAAGCTGTGCGGGTGCGGGTGCTGGGCTCCAAAAACAAATTAACCACAGTATATCCGTGGAGAGAGGTTTGTTTATCACGGCCAGCCAGGGTAGGTTTGAAAATCTCGGCTTGGGCAAAAATGGCTTCGATTTCGGATTTCGACAAATGCTCAATCCCGATAAGGTCTTTGCGTGTCCAAGCAGCAGTGTTGTTTTCGGTCATGGAAATAGAAGGGGCGCGTTTTGCGCTGGGTAGGTTGGAAGAATTTCCCCGATGGGCAATAGCGAAAGCGAGCCAAGATGGATTCAATTTATGAATATGGGGTATAGCAGGTTATAACTTCCAACTTCAAACATCACATGTTCGCTATAAAAAAAGTCGCATATTGTAGCGGTGAAATAGGGAAATATATTTGCCACAAAGGATGATATGCCATCCAACCCACCCCGAACCAAACCGGATTATCCCATGAAACTCCAACCCATCGTCGTCACTGGTGTCATCCTGCTACTCGCTGGAATCGTTTTTCTGGCGGTCGAGTCAGGTGGCCGGGTTTTTGAATCACGCTTTGGCCTGATCTGCCTGGTGTGCATTGCCGCCCTGTCGTTCCTCGGGGCTTACTTGCAAAAAACCAATACGGACTCGGATAAACAAAATGACCAAAAATCCAAAAAATAATCCCACTCCTCCTCCACTTCCCTCGGTAATTCCATTTCAACGAAAGAAAGAAACAAACATGCGTAACTTCAATGTTTTCACCTTCATCGGTCTTGTCGCTATCCTGATTGCAGTCGGCGTTGTC
>JAITVQ010000043.1 GCA_031285745.1 Puniceicoccales bacterium
AGTTTTTCGATGAAGAGATGTTCTTTTGAGATAAAATAATTATAATGTAATAAAATTACATATTGACTTGATCGATTGAGTTACTTTTTACCATTTTGAAGCTAATACTTCTCATCCTTGCTTCCATGGTTTACCTCAAAAAAGTGCTGATGTTGCTTGTTTTTGTCTCTTTGGGGATGAACGCAAATATGTTGGCTTGTGGGGTTGGCTGGAATCCTCCGCTGTCTCCATTTTCCAGCGAAACTGGTTATTTGTTTCGCTACTGGGAAACCATCGGGACACTGGAGTTGGACTCCAAGACCCAAGTCCTCATCAACATCGGTTTTGATCCGACTGCGGTTTATGTCTCCCCGCTCCTTGGCAAGGGATGGTCGTTGGCCCTGTTTGATTCCCGGATAGAGCAGGTTGATGACAAATCTTTCCTGATGAGAATGCCCGATGGTCATGAGTGCACTTTGACCAGGACTAAAAAGCCTAATATTCTGGAAGGGGCTGATTGGGTGGCGGAAATCCAAGGAGGCACGATTACCTGCAAGGCTTCCTGCGGATGGGTGTTGGTTTACCGGAATGGACGCCTTTTGCAGATGAAGTCCCCGACTGGGATACTCTGTGATTTTTCGTGGGAAACAGGTGTGCGAACCATGCGGGTGGCTGGAAAACCGATGATTACCCTCAAGACGGACTGGGATGGCGCGACGACGCAGAAATTTCACCGGCTTACTTTTGGCGCGAAGAGCGTTCTTTTAAAAATGGGTCAACGCCCGACGCTGATTAAAAGCAAAGGCAAGCCTGATCGGAAGGAAGAGGCTGAGACGTTGGTGGCAATCGAGGAGGCCGGACAACCCGAAATACGGTATGATTTTTCCCAGGATTCCCTTTCCGTAGCCGGGCATTTGTACAAATGGAATCCTGATACCGGACAAATCGCACAGGATCGAGATTGGAAGTTTTCCTATGTCACCATAAAGGGGGTCAAATGCCTCCAATACCATGGCAAGGATGGCAAAATGAACTTGGAAGGCAGAGATTTCAAAAAGGGTATCAAGGTGTATCAAGACTCGGGAGGTTTGGTGCTCGTGGAGGAGTTTTTTTCCAGTGGAGTGGCTGTAGGAAAACCGCGCAGGATTTATCAGATTGGTGAGAAGGGAGCAGAAATTCCAGTCAGACAATATTGGTACGATGAGTCGGGCAAGCTGCGCCGGATGCTCATAAGCGGGACGGAGAGAGACATACTTTATACAATGCAGGAGTCCTTGCAGACGGCGGTTGATCCGAAAGACAACGCCTTGATCTGGGAGAAAAAATTCGACGCCAAAGGACGGGTCATTGAGTTAAAAGTACCTGAGCGAATATACACTTTTCGATACAATGAGCCGGAGCAGCAGGTCGAGATTACCTCGAAAAACAGCCAAGGGGCATTGCTGGGCAAGGCCACAGTTCCTGTTTCCCAGATTTCGCTCATTCTTGATAAACTTAACACACACACATGAATAAAAAACACATCATCTCAAAAGTATCGGGAGGGATCCTAATCATGGTAGGCTTTGCTACGCTTGGCCTTTTTGCCAAGGAGGAAAGCTTTTGGGCGAAACAGAACGTAAAGGGTGGTGCTTGTTATGAATTAAGAGTCATAACTCCGGCAATTTGTCCGGAAATCCGGTACAGTTATGCCGGGTTTTGCCAGCCTGTAGGGACCACGCATATCGAATGCGATAGACAGTTTGCTCGGTATGCGCATGCGTTGACCGAGCCGAATCCTGGAAATAAAGACAAAATGGATATTAGCCCAGCGAATTGCCCTTCAACAAGCAGGTTTGTGTGTGTAGCAATAAACCCAACTAAAGAACCTGTCTTGGATATATTAGGGGAATGGGAAAGGCACTTTGTTCGTGGAGTTTGCAACGGAAGCTACAAAGACGCTCGGGTTGGCGGGGAGGACTGCACAGGCTCACCGCCCGACAATACTGTTGGCATGGAATAAAATCAAATTCTCACCATGAACTCATACTTGCTTAACAAAACCACTTGGTTGTTTTTTTACTTAGCCATTCTCCCTTCCATGCTATTGGCGGAAAATAATGGTCCTGTCGATGCAGCCAAGGCGTTTCATGACAAGCTACCTTTAATTTGTCAGGCGAATCGTCCATTTTCATCTTTGTCCGTAAATTTTCATGAAGAAGATAGCAAGGATGGCGGAAAAACCTGGGAGAAGGTTGGCTATCATGAAATAAACTGGGACATTAATAAGAAAAACTATTCTTATGCGAGGGTCTCAAAATTGAAGGAGGATTTTAGGTCACGCGTAGAGAAATATAGTTACAATGGAGAGCTTACAATCATGGATACTTTTTTTAAGAAAACGCCTTCCGATGATTTTAGCAAATACCAGTTTGCTCTAGCAAAACCTAACTTTGTAGAGATTAGACAGTATTACCCTGATGCCGCGTTTGAGCATTTTTTTAATGTTTATAAAGTCGGAGCTATGTCTTTTTATACTTTGATGGGGGAGTTGCTGAAAGACCCTTCCTTCATGCAAATGGTAAAAAGCATAAGTCTAAAAAAGATTGATGGAAAAGAGATATTCGAGGTTGTAACTAATATCGGCCAGGTTCTGACAATAGATGCGACCACTGGGTGTTTACTTAGCAAAATAGTCAAGGTTCCGCTCCCCAATGGGAAAAGCTGGGACTCTTTTAGATCTTCACTGGAGGGCTTTGTTAGTCGAGATGGCTACTATTTCCCCAAGATAATGCATTATCAAGTTTTAGAACAAGATGGGAAGGCTTTGACGTGGACGCGATTTATTTTTGACCCAGATTCCATAAAGATAAATCATCCTATTGATCCGGTTGTTTTTAAACCCATCATTCCTGTTGGTGCGCAAGTTAGAGATGAAGTTCGGGGGATTACCTATCGAGAAACAGGCATTAGTGAGGATGGAAGTGCGGAGCATATCTCCAAATCACTCGATAAGATAGTCGAAGCGGCCAGTAAACAGTGAGCGCCCATGGGAAAAACATCTATTGTTTTTGTTCTATTGGGCGTTTGCAGTGCATTGTTGTATTGGGGCTGCTTTTCGGGAATGAACCGAAAAGCGGAGGGCGATTCAACTGATCCCAGTCAATTGTGTGGTATCAATTCGCTCTATGTTGCCTTGAAATTGCTTGGCGAAGACGAACTTGATTACCTGGCGTTGCTGGAAAAGTTTCCTCAAGCAAAGGAAGCGGGAGTGAGTCTACGCGAGATTGAGCAGTATCTGGTGCAGAAAGGATATTGCTGCCAATATGCCAAATTGGAAAAAGAAACCTTACCTGTTTTGGATCAGGCCAAGCTGACATTTGTCCTGAATGAAGCGGGTTCTCCTCATATATTCCTGATGCGAAGCAAAAATAACGGGGCTATTCAGATCATTGATCCTCCGCATGATCCTTTTCTTTTTGAGGCTGAGAAAATGAGAGATAGGTCGTTCGCGGCATTGGTGGTTTCTGAGGCTCCTTTGGGAAATATGCCGATGCATAATCGAGCTTGGCTAGGAGTGTCTGCCGGTTGTTTGGGGCTTGGCTGTCTGTTGATATTGGCCGGAAGCAGAAAAACGCGCAAATCCCCATGAATAACAAGTTCCCTTACAAGTATTCCGTCTTACTGCTCTTGGCGTTTCTGGCTGTCGGTGGTTTGATTATCTATGCAGTTGGCCCAAGCCATTTCCTTGTTCCGGCGGGGTTATACTCCAAGGAAAATGGTTTTGATTTTGGGCGTATTCCTGTGAACGGAAGAGTGGCCCAGGCAGAACATCGGTTTGAAATTTTTAACAATACAGGACATGAAGTGATCATCGAAGATATCAAGGTGAGCTGTTCCAGTTGTATTGGGGCAAAGCTTTCCAATATGGTGATCGGGGCAAAGGAATCTCAGTGGCTGGATGTCAGTATCACAATCCCCCAAACGCAGTTTAAAAAGCAGGCCTTTGAGATATATCTTGTTCCCCGTGAGGGTGAGCCTTTGCGAATGACTGTTTGGGGGAGGGCTGCATTTTCCCAGTTTGCCTCAATCACAGAGGTCA
>JAITVQ010000066.1 GCA_031285745.1 Puniceicoccales bacterium
GTGGAATATTACCGGAATGAATGATGACGGGTTGTTGATCGGCACCGGATATAAGATCGTGCCGGGCCAGGAGGCGAAAACTGATGATGGCGAATGGATCATCGACTTCAAGAACCCGCAATACAGCACTACGCAAGGCCAGCCCACTAGTGCCATTCAGCACCACGGCTTTCTTATGTTGCCGGTGGAGGTGGTTGACAGCAGCAGGACGTCGCCGTTGCGCAATCTCAAGGTGGCCAAACTGAGCAACGCGGATGCATTAGACGGGTCCTATCCCAGTACGAAGGTCAATATAAACATAGACCCTGATCATTTTTACATCCGGATTCCCAATGGCGCTTTTTTGGGAAAAGCTACTGTTACGGTGGAGACAATGGAGAATCCGGATCCCGCGTTTCGTGATTCCAAGTATAAAAATCCTCCTGTGCAGGTTGATCTGGAGCCGTCCGGCAATGACCTGATCAGCAAATCATTGCTGCTGATGTCCGATCAGGCTGATGACGGACATCGTGTCGATGGCATAGAGGACGATGCGCCCAATGACCGGACGTTCATCGTCCAGTTGGGCGGTAGCTTTGTGATCCGGAACATTAAAACAGATAAGTTGGACAGCAAAGTGTATGTTGCCATTCCTGTTCCTGCCAGTCGGACGGTTGACGTAGCTGTGATCATTATGCGAGATGAACCTCTGGAAAACGGCGGCAAGTTGCCTATCACGGAGGCGGAAGTCCTAGATAATCTGAAAGTGATGCGGGAGCGTTTTGCCCAAGCACAAGTGAATTTCACTTGGACCATCACCACCAAGGATGCTCCTTTGGCAGCAAAATTATGGAACATGGAATTTTGTTATGAAGATAAAACTGCAACTGAAGATCGAATATCCGAGGAGGCCAAGTTATTGATTGAAAAAATCAATTCATCAGCGTCCTACACCATTTGCTATGTGAATCAAATAAAAGATAAAAAAGATAGGTTTCCGCGTGGAGTCGCTTTTTTTCCAAAAACTTACAGTCACCCGGATGACAAGGATTATCTGAACCATTGCTTTATTGATGGTGAACGAAAAACGATGTTCACGCTAGCCCATGAAATGGGCCATTTGTTAACAAACGATGGACATACTAAGCACCTATTTCTCTTGATGAGAGGAGGGGGTACCTCGGATAATAATAATATCGTATCCAGCAAACGATTGCTACCCGACCAAGCAGATGCCATCCATACCAACTTGGCTAAAAAAGAAAGCTCAGTACCATGAAACCCAAACTCCTTTTCTCGTTGGCATTATTGGTGGTGATTATTTTCGCCATCGTCTTTTTTGCTTCGAGAGCCTACCAGAAACATTCGCCACGACCGTCTCAGATGGTCGTGGAAAGTCAGCCTCAGACTCACGATCAAACAGCAGATTTGGCGTCACCACCACCCCGTGTGTTCACGGCAGAGCAAGCCGCAACCCTCATGAAAGATATACAATGGTTTGGTGACGGGAGCCCTAGTACGAAAGAAGAAAAACAGCATGATCAGTTGATTCTGGAAAAATATCAGAATTCGGCATCTGAAATCATGGCTCTGTTTCCTACCTTAAAAGAGGCATCTGATTATGAAAAAAATTCTTTGTTAACTCTTCTATTCTACAAGAAAGATGGTCGAAAAGACATTCTTAAATTTCTGGAAAAAACCTTGAGTCAGGATTTTGGTGTTTTGAAAATAGATGGTTGGATTGGATATGCGCTGAGTTACTTGGAGCAATGGGATATACCGAGCGCTGTAAAAGTAGCTCCAGGGCTATTGACGTTGAAATATGAGCCCTATGAAGGTGGAAGCTCAACGGGTGCTGCTAGGCCTATGGCCATTCACATATTGGAAAGACATGGAGGTCAGAAAGAATTGGAGCCATTAACTCAATTTATGATCCAACGAGAAAAGGAATTCGGCGACCAAGATATCCTCTACCAATATGCTGAACGAGCTGTAACCCGGATTAAGGCCCGACGGGTCAACGAGGATTAAAAGCACTCCCGGTAACGAAAGCTGATGATTATAAACACAGGAGATTCAATTTTCCATCTACCCCATGAAAACAGACTTCCTCCATACGCTGATTTTGTTCGGAGTGATTATACTCACAGTTATTTGCTTTACACCCAAAGCCACAAAACAGCCACCTCAAGTATTCACGGCGGAACAGGCCGCAACCATCATGAAAGAAATGGAATGGATGGGTGATGGAGGACCCATGTCAAAAGAAGAAAAAGAATACGAGCAGGCGATTTTGGAAAAATATTATAATTCGGCTCCTGAAATCATGGCGTTGTTTCCCACCCTTAAAGAAGCATCTGATCACAGCAAAAGTTCTTTGTTGTATGTTTTATTTTACAAAAAAGATGGCCGAAAGGACATTCTTAAGTTTTTGGAAAAAACCTTGAGCCAGGATATTGGTGTTTTGAATGCGGATAGTTGGGTTGGATATGCACTGGATTATTTAGAACAATGGGATGTTCCTAGTGCTTTACGAGTGGCTCCAAGGCTACTGAAATTGAAATATGAGCCATATAAAGGTAGAAGTTCAACGGGTGCCGCTAGGCCTACGGCCATTGATATATTGGAAAAACACGGCGGCCAGAAAGAATTGGAACCGTTGACTCAGTTTATGGTTCAACGGGAAAAAGAATTCGGAGATCAGGATATCCTTTATCGATATGCCAGACGGGCAGTGTCTGAGATAAAATCCAGATTGGCCAAAGAGAATCAGAATCCATCTCAATAGCGGACTCCGACAACTCTAAGCGCAGAAGATTTGCTTTTCCATCAGTATCTCGAATCAACGCCAGATTAGCGAATGAACCCTCGAAACCATCCCAATGATGAATGCAAATTACTTCAACAGTGGAATGTCTGGCGAAGCTCCCCGCGTCATGGAGACTGTGCTTGCTGGTATCTTGGCATTGTCGGTAGTGGTAGTTCTCGGCATTGCCTGGGTTCTTCCGGGGATGGCAGAGCCGCCACCACCGCGGGTTTTCACCGAGGCGCAGGTTGTCGCAATCAAGCAGGAATTGGCGGAGTGGTACCCGGTGGAAAAAAGGCGGGGCGGGAGCGAGACGCAGCGCCGGAAGGCGGTGGCGAAAAAATATCAAGACTCAATACCCGAGCTGATGGCGTTGTTTCCCTTGATCGAAAAGGATAATGAGAAAACTGCCCTGTTGGAAATTATCTGCCACGATAAGGGGAGTCGAAGGGATGTGATTGAGTTTCTGGGAAAAACCCTGACCCGGAATGTCGACGCCTTGCAAGGAGGGGATTGGATTGTTTTCACACTGGACTATCTGGACCACTGGAATGTGCCGGGAGCCGTGCGGGCGGCATCCGGGTTGTTGAAATATAATAATGCCCAAAGCAATTGGGCCACGGATCTGGTCCGGCGCAAAGCCATTCGTGTATTGGGAAAGCACGGGCGGGAAGCTTGCCATGCAGAGGTGCTGGCGCAGTTTATGTCCGGGCTGGAACTGGGCTTTGCCATCCCGAATAATAACTCCCTCTACCAGTATGCCAATTGGGCACTGAACAAAATCAACACCAGGCTGGCCAATGAGTCCATCGGCACCTCCGGGAAAAACCTGCCCCGGTTGGAGTTTGTGCACGTTGGGAAGGGCGCATACGAGTGGTCGCTGTCTGTGCTTTGTTTGTCAAATCCCACCCCGCGGGCATATTCCTACCTGGGATATCACGGAGAGGATAATGCCATCACCGTGGAACGGTATCTGCGCAATGGGAAATGGGAACGCAAGCGGGACGAAGGGTTTTGCGGAACAGGGCTGGGCTTGCAGGAGCTTCCCGCAAACGGGAGCGTGGAATTTTACGGAGGGCCAGAGTTTGAGATCGGAGAGGGATTTTCTATCGGGATTTCCCTGACCGAGGGATCTCCCAAGGAGATTTATGCCCGTCTGAAATCCTCCGGGAAAGGGGCGAAGCAGGAAGAGAAGGAGCTGTTGATTTGGAGTCCAACCGTGACCGAGCCTGAATCGGATGTATCCGATTGCGATTCGCGGTAGCGATTTTTATTACGTCGGCACAGACGCTGTCCTTGCTTGGGACAGGATGGGAGGGGGTACAGGATGAAGATGCGAATGATAGGCAGGAAAACGGGAATTACGAAAACAGGCAAAAAGGTCTCCCGCAGGCCTCTGCTGAAACAAGTGGATAGAACTGGGAAGACTTAACCAATGAAAATACCAACCAAGTTGAAGACCTTCATGTTCGGTATCTAGTGGCGGTGGTGCCTTGGGAAATGGAGCGCAAAGGCACCTGAACTGCGGATGCCCCGATTACCTGTGACTTGGTTCCCACTTGTCCCGGTCCGGAAATCTCCTAGGCCGAGGCGGGGCCGCGAAGGAGGACCTTGCCGTTGCGGCTGTAGCCGCCGGCCTTGGCCAGGGCGGAGGCATAGTCGGCCAGCGGATAGACGGAATCCACGGCCATCTTGAGCGAGCCGTCGCGGAGGCGGGAGAATATCGCGTCGAAGACGCCTTCCAAATCCTTCGGTTGGGCGGAGCGGGCCCAGCGATCCATCCAGAAGCCGCGATAGCGGATGTCCTTGAAGATGAATTCGCGGGTGGGGAAGCGGATCATGTCGCCCGTCATGCCGCCGAAAGTCACCAGGGTACCGCCGTTGTCGAGGGCGCGGGTGAGGGTGATGGCGCTGGGGCCGCCGATGCTGTTGAGTGCCAGTTGGGCGGCGGCACCCTGCCATTGGGCGGCCAGCGCCTTGGTGGCCTTGTCGTCGTCGGCCAGCACGATGTCGGCGCCCATGGCCTTGAGGTTGGCGGCGTGTTTTTCCGGACTGCGAACCAGGCAGACGGTATGGAGACCAAGCGATTTGGCCAGTTGGACGACACATTCCCCGACTGCCGAATTGGAGGCGTTCTGGATGACCCAGTCGCCCGATTTGAGATTGGCAAATTCCCGCAACAGCAACCAAGCGGTGGGCGGATTGATGAACGCCATGCAGGCTTGCTCGGCGGGGATGTCCGACGGCACAGGCATCAGGCCGCTGGCCTTGGCCACGACGGATTCGCGCCAGACTCCGGCATCCTCGGGCATCTTGACACGGTCGCCGACCTGGAGGGTGGTCACGGCGGAGCCGACCTTGGCGATGCGTCCGATGGCCTCGCGCCCGGCCACGGCGGGCAAGTCGCGCAGGCGTCCGTAGGTGCCGCCGATCATCCCGAGGTCGGAGGGATGAATGACCGCCATTTCCATCAGAATCAGCACCTCGTCGGCGCCGGGAACCGGGAGGGGAAGTTCCTCGTATTTCAGGACTTCGTTGGGTTTGCCCGTTTCATGATAACGGACGGCGTGTGAGGTGGTAGGAAATGCTGAAGACATACCGGATCATAAAGGGGCCGTTCGCGGAAAATAGGCAATGAAGAAGTGCGGATGGCGGGGCGGGGATTCCTTTCCGGTTAAAAAGATAAATTTACCGGGATGGAGGATTACTTCTGCGTTGCTCCCGTACCAAAATCCCGGAAAACGCCTTTTATGAAAAACCCTTATCTCTCCCAGGATTTCCTGATTCGCTGGAGCCAGCACACGGTTTCCACGATGGAAGAAGGCATCGAGTTGGCCCTGAAAAATGCCGGGACGGCCATTGAATCCATTTGTGCCCAGCAACCCGGGGAAATGTCCTTCGAGAAGACGATCTTGGGGTTTGAATCGACCACCCGGGAGTTGAATCTCGCCTGGGGCAAGGTCGAGCACCTGAATTCGGTGAACAACACCCCGGTGTTCCGCGAAGTTTACGGAAAACTGCTGCCCAAGGTGTCTGCGTTCACGACGGCGATCACCCTCAATCCCCGGCTTTGGGCGGTGGTCAAGGCTTATGCTGCGACGCCGGAGGCGGCGTCATTGACCGGAGCGCGGAAGCGATTGCTGGACGAACTGGTGGCCGACTTTACCGAAAACGGCGCCGACCTTCCCGACGAGGGCAAGCAGCGGCTAGAAGCCATCAATGCCGAGTTGGCCAGCCTGACCCAGAAGTATTCCGAAAACGTGCTCGATGCCACGAATGCGTGGGAAAAGATCGTCACGGACCCTGTCATGCTGGACGGTTTGCCGGAAAGCGCGAAGGCCGGGGCGCAGGCTTCCGCCAAGGCCAAGGGGATCGGCTCCGGCGATAAACCCGCCTGGCGTTTTACCCTGCATGCGCCGTCGATTACCCCGGTTTTGCAGTATGCAAAAAATGACGAACTGCGACGCGCCTGCTGGCAGGCCTTTGCCGATATCGGCTCCGGGGAGAAATGGAACAATACGGACCTGGTGTGGCAGATTCTCGCCCTGCGTGACGAGAAAGCCCGCCTGCTGGGAAAGAAGAATTTTGCCGATCTGGCCACGGCCCGGCGGATGGCCAAGAGCGGGGATGCCGCCCTGCATTTTGTCGAGGATTTGCATGACCGGGTGAAAGCGCATTTCGCCCGCGAGACGGCGGAGTTGGAAAGTTTCAAGGTCGGGAAGACCAATGGCGCTGCCGCGCCGCTTGCTCCGTGGGAAATCGGTTTTTGGGCGGAGAAGCAGCGGGAGGAGAAATATAATTTTGATGCCGAGGCCGTGCGGCCCTACCTGCCGATCAACGGGGTGATCGACGGCATGTTCGCCATCCTGGGAAAGATATTCGGGATAAAAATGCTGCAACGCGCCACGATCTACATTGATCCCGAGACAGGGAAGAGCGAAACCTATCCGCCGGCGTCGGAACATTGCAGCGACGGCTTCCCGGTGGAGGTCTGGCATCCCGAGGTGAAATTCTACGAGGTCTATGACGGCGCACGCCATCTCGGCTCTTTCTACACCGACTGGCATCCGCGTGATCCCAAGCGCGGCGGGGCCTGGATGAATTTTCTCCATACCGGCGGGCCGCGACCCAACGGCGCGTTTGCCCCGCATCTTGGGCTGATGTGCGGCAACTTTACGCCGGGGCTCGACGGTGCCCAGGCATTGCTGACGCACGACGAGGCGTTGACGATTTTTCACGAGTTCGGGCACCTGCTGCATCATGTGTTGAGCGAAGTTCCGTATGAGTCGTTGAGTGGCGTGCGGGTGGCATGGGATTTTGTCGAGTTGCCTTCCCAGCTTCTGGAGAATTGGTGCTGGCAGAAGGAGAGCCTCGATATCTTTGCCCGCCATTATGAAACCGGCGCGCCCATGCCGCACGACCTTCTGGAGAAACTCGTCAAGGCGAGCAACTATCGCGCGGCCAGTGCCACCATGCGCCAGCTTTCGTTTGGAAAACTGGATTTGGAATTGCACATCAACTATGCGAAACTCAAGGGACGCGACCTGGATGAAATCTGGAATCGCGACCTGGCCGACTACCAGATTCCCTCTACGCAGACGGTGCCGTCAATGGCCCGCCGCTTTAGTCATATTTTCTCCGATCCCACGGGTTATGCCGCTGGATATTATTCGTACAAGTGGGCTGAAGTGCTGGAGGCGGATGCGTTCACCCGTTTCCTGAAGGAAGGTATCCTCAACGAGAAAACCGGCCATGAGCTGCGCGAAAAGATTTTCTCGAAGGGCAACAGTGAATCACCGGAAAAACTTTTCCATGACTTCATGGGCCGTGATCCCGACCTGAATGCCTTGCTGGTGCGGGAGGGGCTGGTGTGAGTTGGCCATCGCCCCGGGCTTTTCAGTACTTAGTTTCGTTGACTTGATGTGTTGTTCAGCAGGGCCAAATGCATATCATCCAAAAAGCGACCCTTGGTGATGCCAGGCAGCTTTCCCTTCTGGCAGAAAAAATATTTCGGGAAACCTTTGGCGCCGCGAATACGGCTGAGGATATCGATCTTCATTGCCGTACCAGCTATAGCGAGATTGTGCAAGGAGGTGAAATTTCCGATCCGAACATGGTTACCTTGCTGGGCAGGGAGGGCGGATTGCTGGTTGGGTTTGCCCAGCTTCGTTGGGGGCATGCGCCGGATTGCATCTCGGCCAAGTCTCCGGGGGAGATTCAACGATTATACGTAGCGAGCGATTGGCATGGCAAGGGGATGGCCCGCGACCTTATGAATGCTTGTATCAGGGAAATGGAAAGTCGCGGTTCCGATGTAGTCTGGCTTGGGGTATGGGAGGAGAATCCAAGGGCGATCAGGTTCTACAGGAAATTTGGATTTATCGAAGTAGGTGCCCACGTTTTCCGGTTGGGAGGCGATCCTCAACGCGATATTATCATGGCCCGGGAAGTCACTCCGGCTCCAGCTAGGGAATAAATACCCGGTTGGACGGCACCATTTTCATCTTATTTTCCTCACGGCCCAATGGGTTGCCGGGGCGCCTGTTTATCGACTCACAGACACCTCTTCCTTGGAGAAATAAACATTTAAAAACGCACTACCTGTTATAATTGGCGGGTTTTACGCTATCTTTTCCCTGTCCAAGAGGCATGACTGAAGCACGTTTCCTTTAGGCATAGCCTGCACTATCTGCGATTTCTGCGTTGACAGCGTGCGTCTCGCCTTCATCCCCAAAGGCGTAAATACAATTTCGCATGGCCAACACCAAGTCCGCCCAAAAAAACATTCGCAAGGCTGCGACACGCACCGTGGCTAACAAAGCCACCAAAAGCCGTCTTAAAACGCTTTCCAAGGCAGTTAATACCGCTGTGAAAAGTGGTGACACCAAGAAGGTCGCCGAAACCGGCGCCGCCTGCGCCTCTGCCTACGACAAGGCCGTCAAGACCGGCGTTATCCACAAGAACAAGGCCAGCCGCATGAAGTCCAAGCTTGCCAAGGCTGCCAAGCCCGCCGCGAAGTAATCCGACCCTGTCGGAGAAAGCCCCGGTTGCGCAAGCACCGGGGTTTTTTCGTGAAACCAAACGAATGCAGCCCACTCCAGACTCCATCGGGTTTCCACCGCCCCTGCTTGGCCCGGCTCCCCGGCGTCTGGCTGTGTTGTATGCGGCGGGTGGAGTGATTGCCTTGGAGAAGCCTCCGAGGGTGGTTTGGGAACGGGATAAATTCAACGCGGCTGACGGGATTTACGAAGCATTCCGCAGCCAGCTTGCCGGGGCCAAACCCGAGCTTATGCAACTGGGCATTTCCGATCCTGCTTCCATCTGGCCGGTGGAAAAAGAAATCGCCGGGATCGGTCTGATTGTTGAGCGGGGGCCGATACACCAACACCTGCGCAATGCGTTTGGTTCGGCTTGCCTGAAATTTTCCTACGAGTTTCTGGCCACGGATCAGTTGGCGGACGATTTTGCCGAATGCACCTTGCCCGTAGCCGAGCATTTCAATGAACCCAAGGTCATCGTTTCCCATGTTACCGGAAAAAAGAGCGCGACAATGTTTCGGCGCCTCTCGCGAAACGGACGATGGAGTTGGTGGGAAGCCAGTGCAGACTATCCCCGCTGGCATCAGGTGCGTCTGCATGCGGCGGAACTCGGGATGAAAATTGTCGGAGAAACGCTCTATGCCCAGGGTGACTCCATCATGCTCTCCCAAGTCATGCCGGGAAAGCGTTTGAACAAAGGCGACGACCGGCCTCTTTACGAGGGAATCTGCCTGCGCATGACCACGGTGGATTGTTCGCGAGCCAGGATCGAGGGATTGGATACTCTTACCGCGATAGAGCCTGACAAATGGGCTGTGTTGCGCAAGCGACTGGCGGCCCTTCGGTCGTAAATACAATTACGCCAGGCGCGACATGCGTCGCGAAGATTCGGGAAAATCCACTCCCATGAGAAACCATGTCAGCAATCCCAGCGGGATCGCGTACAAAAGCGGAGTGAAGCTGAATCCGGTCCAGGCCGGAACTGATGGGGAAGGGCAGGCTGTCATGACCATTCCCACGAGCAGACACCCCAGCGCGAGCCATTGGTAGATGGCGAGTCCACCCCAACGGGCGGTTTGGGGTTCACCGCGATATCCCTCTTCCATAAATCGGGCGCAAGTGCTGAGGAGCAGGTAGGTTCCACTGATGAAAGCGCAATCTACGCCCTCGACCCACAATCGAACCAGCAGGCCAAAAATCACGATGTTCGACAGGATGGAGTACAGTGGGGTCGGGTAAATGGATACTCCGCCCAGTTTCGCAATTTTGAGCACACGCGAGAGTGGCTTATGATAATGGATGCCCAACGCCTGCGGCGGTGTCGGCCTGCCATGGCAGCAGCCCTGCACCAGGCACCGCAAGCGACCTATCCCTTGGATCAAGGGTGATGCCACGGTGAAGGCGGCAATCATGAACCAACCTTCTCCCCATAATAGTTGCGCCAGCAATACCCCGGCCAATCCGCCAAACAGACTTCCGAAATAACCGAAGGGGCGCGACAGCATGGAGGAAGCCTCAAGCCATTGTCCCCATATGCCTGCGCCAAGCAGCGTGCACAGCGTTACGACAATGATCGTTCCCGTATGGGACGGGCCGAGCAACCATCCGATAACCAGTAATCCCACGGCTGCCGAGAGTCCTGCATATGCGCCGTGAATGATGATTCGGACTGGTCCCAACCGCCAGTGTTTCCACGAATTGGCCACGGATTCTGTCTTTCGCAGCATCCATCGCCAGATGGCCTCGCAATGGATGGCACCCAGAAAGACCAGCCATCCCGCCAACACATCCACCACGGAGTGACTTCCTACCATGACACAACTGGCAGCGATTGCTGCCGCCACTGCATAGGCGCATGTTTTTCCAAGGAGATTTTTCCAGAGCCTTGCGGCCAGAAATGCCCACATCACATGAAACGACGGGAACGCGCAGGCGATGGTGTCATTGGCCTGGTCGAGAAGAATCATTTCTCCCATCCACGACTGCGCGGTGAATTCGCGTACCGGGGCCACGAACGGGAATACCAGAAAGCACCAGCCGATAAAGCCGGTGCCCCACCATGAGTCACGAACCCAGTCATGCAACTCCCGGCGTGAGCGAGTCAGCCAGGGGGACAACGGTATCCAGAGATAAGCGCCAAGGTATAGCCATCCTGCCCACTCCCAGACCGGCCAGTTTCTTTCGAAAGGGAATCGTGTGTCCACTGCGAAACCAGTTATACCCAGAAGCCGGATGCCCTGATATATGACCAACCATGGTACGAAGGCCATGAATGCTCCCGATAGTTTTTCCCAAAACGACGCTCTCAATTCATCCTTGGGGACCAGCCAGAAAAACGACGTTGATTGGCGTTTGCCGAAGCGCCGGATGAGGTCAATGCGTTCATATCCCACCACCAACGCGACAGTGCCGAGCCACACGACCGGGGTGATGATCCACAATCCTGCCGGGACTCTGCAGCCTATCGCCACTCCCGGCACCAACAGCCCAAACCCGACATAGATGGGGTGCGCTATCCAGCGGTAGATGCCTGTCGAAACAAACTTCGGCGGAGGAAAGGCATTCATGGGCAGCCCGCCTCCCTTGTGCCACAGATTCCACATTCCGCATAACATCAACCCGACCCCGATTATTACCAGAATCCATCCGGCGAGCGGGAGCGGGATGACCGGCAAATCGGGAAACTTTTTATCCAGTGCAACCGCCCATATACCCAATCCCAAGGGTAGGATAACACAAAAAACAAAAGCATAAAGAAACTTACCGAGCATGGTCAGCGGAGTCTGACTGTTTCATGAATCACCCACCCGTGGTGTTCAAGGTTATCCGGCCCGGTCAGGATCCCGCGGGCCAGCCACTTGGTCTCGTCCATGGCCTTGATCCATTTCGGCAGGATGTTGCTCAAGCGGTACATTGAGTTGAAGACGGTCTTTCCCAGCATGCCACTCCGGAGCGTTCGCCAATCGCTAAAGGACAGTGAATAATCGCCCCAGCTAACGGAGTGATCTCCCATTGAGAATTTTCCTATAGTGGCATCCGAATCGGCCCACAACCACCGGCGATTTCCCTTCCGGCTTTCCCATTCAATCCAGGTCACATTATGTTCCAGAGAGATGAATCGCCCCCAGCGCAGGACGTCAATGGGCAGTCGCCAGGGCGTGCCTCTCAGGCGAAGGATTTCGGCATAACCGACCCCGGAGATGGAATTCAAGCCTTGGGTTAACGTGACCGGCGAATTGGGCGCCAGCACCTGCCAGCTGATCCGGGTTTTGCCGTCGTTCCATAGTATCTGCTCTTTCCAGTGCCGAGCCGGGCGAATCCATTTTCCGTTGAGGCCAAACGGACTTTTGTTCCAGGTGAGACTGTAGGCGTTGAACTCGGGCAATCGTCCACGCACGGCGCGCTGCTGGACCGGGGCTTTTTCGCGATCAGCTTCCCATTGCAAAAGCACTGCCGGGCGCAGAGACAGACCCATCATCCGGGCCCGCGAGGAATATCCAATGGCTCCGGCACCGTCTTCCGTCACAACGTCGAGGTAAAACTTCTCAAGTTCCATGGCAGCAGTGTAGCAGGTTTTGGGTCTATGGCGTTAATTGATAAAATTAATCACCATATTGATTTTAACCTACGTGGGCGGGGACGATTTATTAGTAATTAAGAATAAAAACAGAAGAGAAAGACCACGGATAACAGGATAGAGAGACGGAGAAAGCCCCTCTTTTCACAGTACCAACCAACGTAATATCCTTTTCTGATTTGTCTTTTGGTATCCCTATCATATCCGCGACATCCATGGTTCCGCGTAATCCTTTACGCATATAGTTTTGGGATACTATATCCTTTCCGGCGTTGACTGTCAGGGCAACCTGAGCATGGTAATTTAACGTCGTCGTGTGGCGGCCTGGATGTGGACGACCGCATTCGTGAAACTAACCTCGGGGACGACCCTGAAACAGTTTCTTCCGCCGGAATTTCCGGCCTTTGATTTATGGCTTGGGTTCTTCTTCTTATCGCCGGTCTGTTCGAGATCGTTTGGGCTTTGGGGTTAAAATACACCGACGGGTTCACGCGCCTTTGGCCGACCGTGGGAACATTGGTGGCGATGACCATCAGTGTCTGGCTATTGGGGATGGCGGTGAAGTCATTGCCCGTAGGCACCGCCTATGCGGTCTGGACGGGTATCGGGGCCGTCGGTACGGTCATCTTCGGGATTATCCTGCTCGGTGATCCCGTGAACGCACCACGCTTGATCTGCGTTGGCCTGATTCTTGCCGGGGTGGCTGGATTGAAGCTTGTGACGGTGTGAGTTCGTGCCGGTAATTTTATTGGTGCAAATTGATGCCTATGGTCGCGAAATGGCGGAGTTAAAGGGGGGGCCTTTAGCTGCCCTGCTATGTTGTGCCGAGCCATGGCGGAGCGGAAATACTCCTTGCTATTGGGGATCGTCTTTAACTTTCGTCGTTGGGTGTCCAGATGACCGTGTGTCTTCCAGGGATTCGCATTGTCTTAATAATGCCCGTGTCGTTTGGAGGCATACATTCCGATAGGGTAGCTGGTCGTTATTCCAGTAAAATTCTCTTCCACGCACTGCAGGAGGGCGGATATCTTTCTTAAACCAGTTGAAATAAGGAATGATCTCATCAAACGGTTTGTCGTCATTTGAGAGTTGTTCCTGATAGGCAAGCAAACGGTGCTTTATCTTGAGGAGCATTTCGGTTGGAAGCTTGTCTCCGGTATCCATCATCTTGCTATCCATGTAAGCCCGGTTCTTCTCGAATAAATTTGCCCATACTCTGGGTGGAATAACTACGCAGGAAAGCACATTAAGGTCATTTACTGCGAGCATGTCATCAATCATTGACTCTGGTATATTGGGGTGCGTGAAATCAATGTTTGCTCCGATTTGGTAGAGCACCGCGATCATTTCCGGGGATAAAGTCCCTTTGGGGACCGATTGTCTAACGCGTACGGTCCACCCTTTTTCGTCCTTGGTATATTTGTCGGTCTCAATATATCCTCGAGCGTCGGCTCGTTGAATTTGTGCGATTTGCCAATGCCCGCAGCGGGAGAGATGCGTCTTGTAGATTGAAAGGGGTAAGGCGGAATTATTGTTTGCCAAAACCTCTTTCCAAAACGCCATGTCTTGCTTGTCGCGCTGATGGGCGTAAGAATCATAAGGGAAGCAAAGGGTGTCTGTGACGATATCCAGAGGAAGATCCAGGCAGAGAAATAGTATCCATCCCGCCCTGATTCCCCATGCCTTGTGTTCGGTGGAATACCAGTACTGCAATCCTTGTGCATTTGCAGTTGTCCCAATATATACTGGCATCGGAGTGCCATTATCATGTTTCACATCCTCTCTCGATACTCTCATCATAATGGAGCAGCATCCTGAAGAAAGAAAAAGCGACAACAAAACCAGGACGTAGACAAGTGTTCGCAGAAGGAAACTCATCTGCTCATCATAACAAGAACACGCCCCAGACCCTAATTGATAAAATCAAACGGGGGTATTGAATAAAGTAATAGTTATTGATGCAAAAGCTGGACAGAAAGCACCATCAACTAATCTCCCCCGTCACTATCGCTTGCCTCAGTGCTGCTATTCCCTGCCGTAGCAAAGGTTCTCCAGCGGATGTTGCAGTGCTTGCAGTCGTAGCAAAGATCATTGTCTCCTTCATCACTAACCGGACGGTATCTTGGAAGTCCCATGTTGTGCCGACATTGCGGACAACGGTAGGTGATGAGGATGGCGCCTGTAATCCCGAGTGAAATGGCGCAACTAATCACGAAGGCGATGAATCCTGCCTCTATGATTTGGTAATGCCAGTTTGCGACGTTGAGGGCGATAAAGGAAGCCGGAGCGAGAATTTTTATCAGAGTCTCGCGCCAATCAAAACCGGGTGCGGATTTTATTTCCATGGCAACGCCTGTTCGGGATGCATTCTCCGGCGGGCATCACTCCCGTGTCAAAGAAAACCTTTGTGTGCCGTGTGTAGAGAAGTGTCGGCCGATTTTTTCGACAAGAGAATGTGCATACGAAAAGAGGCAGGGATAATCCCTGCCTCGTAAGAAAGCCCGTTAGGCGACAAAACTATTTCCTTCGGCGACGAACTGCTACCAAGGCCAATCCACCTGCGACACCAAGTAGGCCGTATGTGGAAGGTTCAGGGATGGCGGTGATGGTGATTGCGGAAATGCCGCCACGATACGATCCTAACATCATAGAGAGGTCAAGCGTATCGCTGGTGAATAAATTGCTGAAAGTACCTTTTGCTCGAACGGCGCCTGATGTGACGATATTCCCAGAACTCTCACCATCCCATGTGTAGTCATGGAGTTCGGTGAACATTAGCATTCCTGGCATATTCCCGCTGGCCATGGCTGGCATTGCGGAAATAGGAAGCAGCCCTCCATCGGAATCCGCATTCCCAGCATATACGGTCACTGTATAATATGCCGCGCCTACGCTTTGATAAAAAGCTGACAATCCGCTGAGATTGATAGTCGGGCCTCCACTTCCATCGTCCAGGTATGTTTGGAGTATCTGTTGTCCGGGAGTTGTCGGAGTAGTTTGGTGGAAATAGTAGGTGCTTCCTGTGCTCCATGAAACTTGGACAGACGAACTCCCGGTTAAGGAAATATTGGAACCAGAACCATTGTTGGATATTGCTACATCAGTCCAGTCATCGACATTCCACGTGTTTAGGCCTGCCTGATTATAGGCAGAATCAGTGGTGAAGTTTATGCCGAGGGTGACGGCGTGAGAAGCGGTTGCCGAGGCAACCAGCGCGATGATGCTAAAGCATGCTTTACGAGTTGTAGAAGGGGTCATAGTAAGCATTGAGTGGGTTAGTGGTTAACCTGATAATATGAATTTGTGTTTATATGCAAAAAAAATTACCAAAAAATCATATTTTCAATATAAGGTAGATAGGTGAAGAATCCTGTTATTTGGGTTGATAGATAATAGAGGTGCTTGCTGCCAATGAGAGTAGCGACTAAGGGGTGTGTTTCATTTTAAATTATAGTATATTGTATAAAAGAGAGTTAAGGTGTTTTCCGCCTTCTTGGATAATTTGCGATGATAGAACTGTGATTGGCTTAATTACGGCAATTTTTAAGAGATTCTTTGCTTCAAGACATTCAAAATAAAAAGAGAATGTCTAAGTGAAAACATATATCAAAAATTAGAAAATTTCAAAATGATGCCAATCCACACTCAGACAAAAAGAGGGTCGAGCTAAGCTCGACCCTCTTTTGTCTTTCAACCTATTATAGCCTTGGTGGGCTG
>JAITVQ010000103.1 GCA_031285745.1 Puniceicoccales bacterium
CGGAGTTTTCCCAAGGATGAAATGTTTGCATTGGCATCTCAACTTCGTCGAGCTGCCGTTTCTATTCCTTCCAATATTGCAGAAGGGCATGGAAGACGTGGACGCGATGACTATCGGAAGTTTCTTGGATATGCCCATGGCTCTTTGAATGAAGTCCAAACGCAATTGGAAATCGCACTTAGACTAGATTACATCTCCCAAACAAGTTTCCACTCTTTGGACGAGATGACGCGGGAAGAAGAACGAATACTTTCCGCCCTGATTCGTAAGCTAGAAACCAGTGGAAAATCCCTCTGACGCTTTGACGCTCTGCCCCTTTGTCCCTTTCTCAAATAAACTAAACGAAACTTAAACCTGAATCCCCATGAAAGTCACAATTATCGGCGGCGGAGGCCGCGTCGGTTCCAATGCTGCCTATGCGCTGCAGTGTTTTGGTATTGTCGCAGAAATTCAAATTCTTGACGCCAATCCCGATGTCGCCGAAGGCGAAGCCCTCGACCTCATGCATGGCGCATCGGCCTGCGCTGACCAGCGCATCTACGCCGGTGATTACGCCCGTGCCGCGGACTCTGACATTTTTGTCATCACAGCCGGACTGCGCCGCAAACCCGATGAATCGCGCCTCGACCTTATCAACCGGAACGTCGCGCTCTTTGATGGAATTCTCTCTTCCATAAAGGCAGCCGGTTTTCGCAAGGACGCGCTCATCTTTGTTGTCTCCAACCCGGTCGATATTCTTACCCAGTTGGCCGTTGTGCGCCTTGGCCTTCCGTGGAAACAAGTCCTCGGACTCGGCACCATGCTCGATACGGCGCGCTTCCGTTCGCTCATCGCATCCTCGCTCAACCTTGCGCCGACCCAGGTCAAGGCGCTTATCCTCGGCGAGCACGGCGACACCATGTTCCCCGTTTGGTCCAGCGCTACGGCAGCAGGACTTCCCCTCGACAAGTTCCCCGGGGTTACGCCTACTTTCCAGACCCAGGTCTTCGAACGTACAAAGACCAGTGGTGCGGAAGTTATCCGCCGCAAGGGTGGCGCAGGCTGGGCTGTCGGCATGACTATTGCCGAAACTGTCCATTGCATCGCCCTCGACAAGAAACAGCTCCTGCCGGTTTCTTCTCTACAGCAGGGCAAATACGGTTTGCGTGATGTCTGCATCAGCGTTCCGACCATTGTCGGACGTGGTGGTGTTGTTGAGCAGGTAGAGATTCCTCTCTGGCCGAAAGAACAACAGGCGCTCCAAGCCTCGGCGCGTGCTCTTGGCGAAATCTGGCAAAAGGTTCGCCCCAAGTAATCGGATTTGGATAGGTGAAAACAGAACCCGTATTTTACCCATGCGGGTTCTGTTTTTTTAAGTTACCCGGATATTGATGTAAAATTAGGGAGAGTGTGTTCTTAGGCTTTAATTTGGAGGTGAGTTTTGCATTGTGCGAGACATGTCCATTGCTGAATCGCTTATTCCCATGACTCGAGATCTTTCCCGGGATCTCGGCAAAATGACTTTTGGTGCCCCGGTTGCGTATGTTTATAATCCCTTGGAATATGCCGGGAATATACATGAGGAATATCTTACCCGGTACGCGAATAACAGGAAACGGGTGATTTTTCTCGGGATGAATCCCGGACCGTTCGGCATGGCCCAGACGGGGGTGCCGTTTGGCGAAATTGAGGCAGTGCGTAGTTTTCTTGGTTTATTTGGCTTGGTAGGGAAGCCTGCCCGTGAACATCCCAAGAAGCCGGTTGACGGATTTGGCTGCAAGCGATCCGAGGTGAGTGGACATCGGTTATGGGGGCTGTTTTCCCGGCGTTTTGGCATGGCCGAGAAGTTTTTTGAAGAGCACTACGTTCATAATTTTTGTCCGCTGTTATTCTTGGAAAATACGAAATTGGGCAAAAATCTGACACCAGAACAATTGTCGACGGCGGAATTGGCCCAGATCAATCGACTATGCGACGAATTTCTCCGTAATCTGGTTGAGTTGCTGAAGCCTGAGTTTCTGGTGGGCGTCGGCGGGTTTGCCGAAAAACGTGCAACGGAAGCCCTGGTCGGAATGCCGGTGCGCGTGTGCCGGGTTCCGCACCCGAGCCCGGCCAATCCTGCGGCCAACAAGGACTGGGGTGGTGCGGCAACGGCTGCCTTGTACGAAGCCGGGGTTTGGAAATAAGCAATTTTTCTCGCAGATCATTGGACTGGTTGAAAAATGTTTGCAAATTAAGTAAAGAGCATGGACGGTTCTTTGCTGACGTAGCTCTGGCGGAATAAAAGTTCCGGGAGAGATTCCTCAATACAATGGACAAGACGTTCTCAGACGCTGTTGACGAAATTATCGAACGTGACCCTCGGTATGCCAAGGGCGCGTATTACTTTGTGAGGATGGGGCTCGACCATACCGTGAAAAAGGTGGCAACCGAGCAAAAGAAAAGCGTTTCCGAGAACGACAAACCCAACCATGTGTCGGGGCAGCAATTGCTGGACGGTATCCGGGAGTTTGCCTTGGAACAGTACGGCCCCATGGCCTACACGCTTTTTACCCAATGGGGATTGCGTGGCTCGGAAGGTTTCGGGGATATTGTTTTTAATCTGGTGGAAGCCAAGATACTGGGGAAGACCGAAAGCGACAAGCCGGAGGATTTTCATGCGGGGTTCAACTTCAAGTCGGCCCTGGTCGACCCTTATCGCCCTAGGATTCGCCAGCGGATAACACCTGCCAAGCCGTTGAAGAAAAAGAAAAAACGGAGCTAGGAAACCAAGGCTTGCAGGGAATAGAGAGGTGAAATTTCCGCAAGAGACTCCTTGACAGCAAGGGATTTTTTCAAAGCCTCCGCGCCCTGTAATTGACCGATGGTGTAATGGCAGCACAAAGGATTTTGATTCCTTTTGTCCAGGTTCGAA
>JAITVQ010000013.1 GCA_031285745.1 Puniceicoccales bacterium
ACCCAGTTACAAAATGCGATTCCCCCATTCCTACTTACAGTGTCCCAGCTTTCCCCAGCCCCCCCCCCCCCCCGCCGCTACATAAACATCAGAGGCACTCAATTTGTTCTATCTGTTCCTGACACTCTCTTTGGTTTTGCTCCATCCGTCCACGAAACTCGCCCTACGTTGCGCATCACTCCATGGGTGGGTCTTCCTTCCGCGACAAGTCGCCCCTTCCCATTACTCACGCCTCTGCGACTATGTTTTTTGAAAAGGATATAACACTATGAATAGCGATACTTTACCAAGATCACTTTAATAATTCGTGCTTGCATCATCTAAGCAAAACTTGATTATAAATTAGCCCACGTTGTTGTTAGCCTTGAGTGCCATGTCACCAACCTCTCCGATTGCTTCTCTTCTCAATTTATCGTTAACGCTAAAGTTGCTCCGTGCGGGGAATGCCGAACTCGTCTTGGGTTTCTTATATGAGGCATTCAAGGAAAGAAATCGAACTTCCATTGAAGAAGAAGCATTGGAACTTCTGCTGAAGGATCATCTGGCATACACCAACCCGGCGATTGATTCAGCTAATCCAACAACTCAGGACAAAACAACCTCGCCGGAAAATCGTGCCCGCACTTATCTGAATACCTGGTGCAGCAACGAATACCGTTACCTGAGAAAAATTTTCTCCGAAGAGCAGCAATGTTATCTATACCAACTTTCCCAATACAGTGAAAAAGTCTTCCAATGGCTGCATGAGTTGGAAACCGGAAATCGGAGCGGGTATACAACGACCGAGTCGCGATTCAGCCGGATTTTCAACGAACTCAAAGACCTTTCGCTACGGACCAAGGAAGACCCCAAGGTACGCCTCAAATCCCTGCTTGAACAACGCGATGCGCTCGACGCTGAAATCCAAGCAATTCGCGACAGCGGGAAAGTGCAGACACTCCAGCCCGCGCAAGTCCGGGATCGCCTGCTTGATATCGAGCAGATGATTGAAGGATTTCTGGCGGATTTTCGCGCCATAGAAGACCATTTTCGCGAGCAAGCGCATGAAATTGCTGAAATCTACATGGACAGAACCCGTTCCAAGGGCGATGTGGTGGAGCACGCACTCGATTCCAACGAACGTTTAAGAAACTCCGAGCAAGGGAAGAGCTATTATGGTTTCCGTGCCCTACTCAGCTCCATGGCGCAACGTGAGCAACTTGCGCAATTCCTTGTGGACGCAGCTCAATTGGCTGCCAATGCCGGAACCGATGAACATGTCTTCCGGTCACTATTGGAACGCCTGCTTGAGCAGGACGGTTTTGTCCAAGAAACTTTCCAGAAGATATCCTCGCAACTTCGCTATGTTGTCGAGGAAAACGCCACGCAAAACACCCGGCGGATCATGGAGCAGATCGGTGAAATCAAGAAACTTGCCCTGGCAAGGCGCGATCTGCCACCCGAGGAGAATTTCCATGAGATTGATGACGCCATTGCCTGGAACAACTTAATGGAGCTGCGATTGCACGAAAGAAAAGAACCCATGTGCTTCGAATCCATCGATACCAATACCGGCGATGATGATTCCGAAGATGCGAAAGCTGCCATCCGGCGCATCGGAAAGCCGCTGAACATAGCTGGCTTTCGACGCAACGTGGCGACACTTTTGAATAAATACGAGCAAGTGTCATTAAGCCAGCTTCTGGAGACTTTCCCACCCGTGGACGGTGCTGTCGATATTGTCGGTTATCTATACGTAGCCGCTGAAAAAGAACGTCACCTGATCGACGATCAAACTTATGAGAAAATCGACTTGAATCGTTCCCAGCAACCTCGCTTTGCCACAGTAAACAAAATCATTTTCCAACGCCGATGAGCACGCGTATCAATTATCGTCACGTCCTCGCAAAAATCGCTACCGGCCCCGTGTATGCACGGGACACCTCCCACTGGCTCATACTGCGAAACGAACTGGAGCGAATTCGTTCCCACTATGCGGAAATGGGGCTGACGGTTGTCATGGACGAACCGGCCGGCTATGCTTACTTGCGCCAGCAACCGGATGACACGGACGATGCCTGGTCTGAATTACGGCTGGATCCGTTGCCCGCAGTGCTTCGTCGCCGCATGCTTAGCTACCACCAGACGATCCTGCTTGTCCTGTTGCGCGAACGGTTGCTTCGACATGACCAATCACCTGATACTGATGCAGCGCTATATCTTAGCGAAGACGAGATCATGGAAATGCTCCGTCCCTACTTTCCGGAAAGCAACAACGAGAAAAAATTCCGTGACAAGGTCCAAGCATTACTCACCCGCTTTGATGAATTAAATCTCGTTTTCCCATTAAAGGACCGCACCGACCCCATTTATCGCGTCGAACAAATCATCAAGGCCAAGCTTCCCGCCGAACAAATTGCTGAAATCCTCAACCGCCTCTCCGGGAAAGCTGCCGACACGGATGCGGACGACAGCGAGACCAACGAAGACCTCTCTCCCCATGACTCTTCCCCAACCAACGTTTGAATTTTCCCCCGATGCCGACACGGCCGGCTTTCGGCTCCATCAATTGACTGTTTATAATTGGGGGACATTCCACGGCAAACCTTACAGCCTGTCACCCGAAGGTCTCACGGCTATTTTGACCGGTGACAACGGCACCGGTAAATCCACGCTCGCCGATGCGCTTCTCACGTTGCTGGTCCCGAATAAAAAGCGAAATTACAATCAGGCTGGCCAGACCCAGAAACGCAGTGAACGCGATGAACGCGACTATGTCATGGGCGCGTACTCCGAAAAACATGATGCTGCGGACGGCATCGGAAAAAAGCAATTTCTCCGCAAAGGCACCGGCCATTACACGGTTCTCCTCGCCACATTTCACAACACTACCCTTAATTCCTGGGTAACCCTCGCCCAGGTTCTTTGGATCAAATCAACCGGCGGGGTCGACAAGGTCTATATTGCCGAACCCCGTCGTCTTACAATTGAGAACGAATTCAACCACTTCGAATCCTCCGCGGCCATCCGGCGCATCATCAAAGATCGGGGCATTGCCTATCATGACACTTTTACGGCTTATTCAGAGAAGTTCCACGGATTGCTGTGCATGCCCAAGGATAAAACGCCGATGGAAATCTTCAATCAGGCGATTTGCATCAAGGATATCAGTGATCTCACCGGGTTCATCCGGGAATTCATGCTCGATGATGGCGGTGTCGCGGAAAAACTGGATGTTTTGCGCAAGAATTTCGCCGACCTGCGCGACACCAACCATCATATCGCCATAGCGACCCGGCAACTCGCTGACTTGAACCTCATCAAGGCCGACCATGACATTTTGACCATTTTGTCCGAAGAGCGCAAAGAACTCCTTAACCGTGAAGAAATCCTCAAGCCCTACTTTGCGGAAAAGGAACTCGCCCTGCGCGAGAAAGAAGCCTTGCGGCTGAGTTCCGATAAATTGGTAAAAGAGGCAGAGCACGCAAAAGTCTCGGAAGCCAAGGAAGGTTTGCGCGCTAGGATAAGCAACATCGAGGCCGAGCTCTCCGGCAGCAAAGAGGGCTTGCGGCTAAGTGTAATAGAAAAGCTGCTTCAGCAAAAAACGACGGATCGCGATGAGAAAAAAGAGCGCAAGGCTCGTTTCGATGACGCTGTCGTGAAATGGAAAAGTAATGTCGTTATCGCCGATGTTGCGACTTTCAATGAACTGCGGCTCGAATGTCAGCGAGACAAACCTGTGCTCGAACAACGGCACCGCGAGATTGAAACAATCGAGCTGCCTGATCACCAGAATCGAAAAAAGGAAAAGGAAGAGCATCGCACACGCCTTGAGATTGAAAAGAGTTCGCTGCTTAAACGGGACAGCAACATTGCAACAAGCGCCCTCAAAATCCGTTCGCGAATCCTTGAGGCCCTGAAACTCACTCCTGACGATCTACCTTTTATCGGCGAACTCATTCAGGTTAGAAAAGATGAAACCGCATGGGTTGGCGCAATCGAACGGCTTATGCACGATTTCGCGCTTGGCTTCGTTGTTCGGCAGGAATTGCGCGGCAAAATAGACGCATTCATCCATGCAAACAATCTCGCCGGACATATCGTTTATCATGTCCTGCCGGAAACAATTGAAGGCCTCGATTTAATCCCTCCCGTCAACACGGTTGCTGGAAAAATCGAAATCAAACCAGAAATCGGGCACATTGGCACATGGCTCGCCGCACAGCTTGCCCTCCGTTTCGACCACGTCTGCTGTAAAGACACCCTGGGTGATTTTACGCACCACCCCAAGGCGCTCACGAGCTCGGGCCTAATCAAGGACAATGACACCACCCGCCACAAGAACGACATACATGCCATCAATGATGCCACCCACTACGTCCTTGGGTGGGACAATCGGGAAAAAATCGTCGCCGTAGGAAACGAACTGCTCGCACTGGAATCAGATTTGGAGAGATTGGAGAAAGAAATCGAAAAACTGAAAAACGAACGTACGTTGATCAATAAACGTCTTGTCGCCGCAGAAGCGCTGCTCCTGCATTACCATTCGTTTTCCGAAATAGACTGGTCCAGTGTAGCCAAGGAGATCGAAACATTGGAGCGGGAACAAAAAGAAATCCAAAATAGTTCCAATACGCTCAAGCAGCTTAAGGAAAACAAGGAGGCCGCAAAAAAGGAATTGGCCGAGGCCAAGACAAGGGCAGAAGGCCTTTCAAAGGATGTTATACTCCTTGGTGGAGCCATCGAGACGAACAACAAACATGTTGATAACATCCACGACCTACTGGCCGCTTTTGAGGCAGCCTCGGCAAACAATCCGCAGTTCATCAATTTTCGCGCTCGTTATTCCGGCATCGACGCGCTGCTTTCATTCCCGTTAACCGATCTTGCCAAACTGGAAAAAGCACGCAGCGAGGTCATTAATGACATTCGAAAAAAATTAGCGGAAAAAAATGAAAAATATCGCGATACTGCCGACCTCATCAAAAGAAAGATGGAGTCATTTGTAAACAGTCCCGATAACATCCAATATAAAGATCAACTCGCCGGTGAATATCAGGTCCCGGGATACAATCCCGAGCTCTATACCCCCTTTGAAGCAGTGAGGAAAAAAATTGAGGAGGATGACTTACCGAAAACCCGGGAGCGCTTTGAAAAACTGCTTCACTCCACCGTTTACGAAGACGTGCACAGTTTTAACAACACCATGGATCTGCACGCCAAAAAGATCACCGGAAAGATTGATGAATTAAACAAGCACCTTCGCCAGATCGACTATGACCGGAACGACAAAACCTACATCCAGCTTGTCCACGACAAAAACAGTAACTCTGAAATTCGGGAATTTCACGGATTCCGACGGCAGGCGCTCGAAGGTTCCGTCAATGAAACCAATGACATAGCCATCCTCAAAGAACGCTATGAACGAATCGAGGTTTTCCTTAAATTACTCGAAAAAGACCCCAACCGGACCAACCGTGTGATCGACGTCCGCAACTGGTTTACCTTCCGGGCGGATGAATACTATCGGGCGGATAATGCCCTAAAACAAAGCTACTCCGGTGCGTCCGGAAAGTCCGGCGGGGAAAAGAACCGGCTCGCCTCCACCATTCTCGCAACCTCCATTGCGTATCAATACGGCATCTCGATCAACGACCGCCAAACGGAAACATTCCGCCTCGTCGCCGTCGACGAAATGTTCAGCAAGACGGACGATAACTTCTCCGAATATCTCCTCGATCTCTTTAAGGAATTCCATCTTCAACTTCTCATCATTCAACCCCTCGACGCCAAAATCCATCTTGTCCAAAAATATGTCGAGCGCTACCATGTCGTCACCAAGCGGGGTGCGCATTCTTCTGTCCGCAACATTTCCGTCCAGGAATACAATTCTATCCGGGGAGAAGACGAATGATCGACGTCAATGCACTCCGCAAACAAGCAGTAAACAAATATCCCGGCATCGTTGAATCGCGATTACGCGGCGAAAATCCGTTCCCCCTCTTTCTTCGCTTTCCCCATATCTCCACGACAACCACCCGCGAGGAAATTCTCCGCGACATGGCGGTGTTATCCGCTGAGAGTAAGGCCGTCCGGGGCGACAACGGAATCTCCATTGAAACACGCTCCATCAATACAGCCCAGCATGGAAAAAACAGTTTTCCCGAAAAAATCTATTTTGCCTCCGAAAGCGATTATCTCGGCTACATTGGGAAAACCAATGAACTGCAAAATATCCTCCTCGCCTGGAATATTCTGACATCAGCATTTCCCGGGCTAAGGGATTGGGCTATCTTGAACTGGAAAGAACTGCGCACCGGCGACAACATCTACTGGGAAAATACATGTCGTGTGCTTGAATATTTCCGGACAACCCCATTTCCTGGAAAATACATCCGCGAGCTTCCCATTGAAGTACCGACAAAATTTATCGAGGAGAATTCTCGACTCCTGGAAAAACTCATCGGCGTTGTTGCACCGGACAGCATTGACACCACTGGAGAAACCCCTGCGGAACGCCTTGGACTCAAAACCGCTGACACCCTCATCGAATGCCGGCTCCTGGATGACAGCATTCAGCCCGAATGGAAATTCCGGCAATTTACCGTCACGTTGCGCGACTTGGAACATTTTGGCCAAACCGGCATCGAAACCGTCCTCATCACGGAAAACCGCACCAACTTTCTCACCCTGCCAATGCTGCACAGCACCCTCGCCCTGCAAGGACAAGGCTATGCAGTAGCCCGGCTAAAAAAAGTGGCCTTCCTGACCCGCTGCCGGTTGATTTACTGGGGAGACTTGGATGCCCACGGCTTTGAGATTCTTGCGACACTGCGCCGCTATTTCTCCCATACGGAAAGTATTATGATGAACCGGGCTACCGTGGAGAAATTTCCGGCATATTACACCAGCGGTGCCATCGTGCGCAATACGCCTGAAATCTTCCTGCCGTATCTCCACGATGACGAGGCGACTTTATTCCAGGAGCTTTCGCGAAACAATCAACGTCTGGAACAAGAGCGCCTTCCCCATGCCTTCTCTACTGCCATGCTTAGGGAACGGATTGGCGTCTTGAAGACAATGAGTTGAAACTCCATCCTGATAACCCGCTCTGCCCTTTTAATGCCCAACTCACCGCTAAGGACAATTCTTACCCTGCCTCGCGTAAAATCACTCGCGCTCCCCAAATCGTTTACCCGCGGGAGGGAATATTTGGCAAGCGGAGCCGTTGAGTCCATTACCGAATTCGAAGAAACCTTGAATGGAGTTGTCAACGGCACCGAGAAATATGCCGTCCGCCTAGCGGTAAAGCAAGAAACTCTCGATTATCATTGTTCATGTCCATTCTCCTCAGGTGAAGGCGAATTCTGCAAACATTGCGTAGCCGTGGCGCTCGCATGGCTCGACTCTGCGGATCCGGCAAAGGCAAAGCCCGCCGGGAAAACAAGCAAGATGGGTAACGTTGTCGTCAGGCTCGAAGACATCCGCCCCTGGTTGTTGTCACAAGAAAATGAAATCCTTGTCAATTGGCTGCTCGAGGCCGCCGCGGCTAATTCACGTTTACGCGACCGGCTCCTGCGTCGAACGGCCATTGCCAATAGCAAAGAAATTGATCTCGCCGTCTATCGCGAATCCATACGGCAAGCAACCACGGTCCGTGGCTACATCGAATGGGATGAGGTCGCTGACTTTGCCGGAAAGCTCCACGATATCGTCGATTCGATCGAAGAACTGGCCGGTGATGGATTCACCGATGAAGCAAGGGAGCTTACCGAATACGCATTGTCCCGGCTGCTGAAGGTCGTGGAAAACATTCACGACGAAGGAGACCTCAACTATCCGCTGGAAAAATTGATCTCCATCCATCTTGAAGCTTGCCGCAAAACAAAGCCAGCGGTGACAGCACTGGCGGAATTGTTGTTTACTTGGGAGATGGAGGATCCCGTCGGATATGTATCCGGCATTTCGCAGCAGTATGCCGAACTACTCGGTACCAAAGGCATCGCGCACCTGAAAACTCTCGCTGAAAAACACCTTGAGGATACTGATGAAAGTAGTCACGCAGCCATGGCCATCTTACAGAGCATGGCCCAGGCTGCCAATGATATCGAAGCACTTGTCGCGTTGAAGACGCGTGATCTTTCAAACTCCCATAGCTACCTTGCCATCGCCGAGATTTATCATGAGGACGGAAAATACGACAAGGCGCTTGATTGGGCCGAAAATGGATTGAAGAAATTTCCCGGCATCAACGATACCCGCCTGATCGACTTTCTCTGCAAAGAATACCAACGGCGAAAATCATGGGAAAAAGCAGCAGGAACCGCCTGGGAGTTTTTCCAAAGGTATCCCGGATTGGAAAATTTCCAGCGACTCAAAAAGAATGTAAAAAATTCTGCCGAACCATGGGAGAGTTGGCGCAATCGTGCCCTGAATGTATTGCGGGCCACTTTTGACAAAAAGATCGGGAAACACTCATCCCATAAAACGTTTTTCCCGACAGCGTGGAGATCGGATTACAGTGAACTCGTCCGTGTTTTCCTGTGGGAAAACGATCTTGATTCCGCCTGGAACGCGGCAATGGACAACGGCTGCGATGGAGAACTTTGGCTTTTGCTGGCCGACAAACGAGCTTCAAAGCATCCGGAAGACTCAATTCAAATATACCTAAAAAATGCCGCCCTGCTCATCGAGCAGACCAATAATCAGTCATATCAGAAAGCCATCCGGGTTTTGAAAAAAACCAGATTGCTCTACGAAAAACTGGGCCAGTCCCCTAAATGGGATCTCGTATTGAAGAACCTCCGTGAAAAATACTGCAAAAAGCGTAACTTCATCGAGCTTTCCAAAATAGCATTTAAAATGTAAATAAGGCCGGAGCCACGGATAGAGGTAAGTAATAGATAAATGAAAACAGCATCATCGCGTCGCTAGAGGCTGCGGTAAGAAAATTTCCCCATCCGGTTGTCCTACTCCCCATCCTGTCATCCGTGGTTCTCTCCCCATGGAAGATTACCTTAAATTTTAAACTTTTTATTTTATATTTCTCCTCCTTGCCCCGTGACAGACCCTCGCCGGGATTTCCGGCAACCACTCTGACGGGTGCAGAGTCCTCGCCGGAGTTTCCGGCGGAAGGTCTGACGCCCGACATGGCTCCGCCGGGAAATTTTTTTTGCCCAATGACGCCGACAGAGTACTCGCCGGAAAATATTTTTTGGCCAATGACACTGGCAGAGTGCTCGCCGGAAATCCCGGCGAGGGTAATGCAGTCGTCATTTTGCTTATTTTTAAGCATTTTTCGGTAGTTTCGGCCATTTTGTCTCACGCAGAGCCGCCGAGGAAGTAGAGAAAGGCAGAAGGCACAGAGGGAATCAAATCATTATGTGCCCAGTTTGAGCAGCGTCAAGCGGGTGCTTACCCACAGCGGTTTAGTGAGGGAACGTCGCCAGAGGCAGGCATGCCCCATCGGGACGATTCCGGTGCAAGTGGAAACAACCCATGCCAATGCGACCTGGGCAATCGACTTTAAGGGATGGTGGCCCGAGCAGGAACACCGCCAAAGTCAAACAAGTCTTCATCTGGTTGTTCAGGGAGTTTGGGCAATCTAGGGCGATTAATACCAATCGTCCCCCAAGATATAATAACTAGGAATGGGATATCCAAGGAAAACAGGAATTCGCATACATCATTCTGCTTGCTTCCTAGTCTGACTGAGCATTTATATATTGTATTTTTCCAAATGAGAGTATTTTTACATATCTCCAAGCTAATAATACCTATTTGCTCACAATAACCAATACACATCCCCCATAAACCAATCGTACTTATCTCCCATGAAAAGCACCCGCACTGCATTTGTTATTTATAATCAATTTGTTCATGTTAAAAAATTCTATTTTCTCCAGGCTGCAACATTGTTAGCGCCGCTCTTGTCGCTTGAAGCCACGGACATTGTCATTAGCGATGACCAAGTATCTCCGATGACAATCAACGCAGGAGAGACCGTCTCCATAGATAGATTTATTTTCGGAGACACAGGCTCCCGCACTGACGCATTTATTTTCGATACGACCATCAACAATCCAGGCACACTACAAATTCTCGGAGGACTGGAAGCTTCGGGTTATCTTGGTGACGCAGGAGTAGCATCTGGCCTTGTTTTTCGGACCAATGTTGCCACAGGCCCTGCCGCTCAAATATGGAATATCGGAGGTCCCGATGGTATGAACACTGACGATGGTGATTTCGGGGTAAAAATAGCTGCATTGACCGGAGGCGCTTACTCTACCCAGCATACTAAAAGTTCGTTCACTCTCAATGGCGACATTATCAAGACGGGGAGTGGCATGTTATTGTTATGCGCAACCACCGTTACGGGTTCTGGAAATTATATTATCAACGAAGGATCTTTAAAATTAAATAGCGGACAATCCAGTGAACTCACGATTCGCAATGGATTCGGACAAGGCAATATAACCATCAACTACGGAGCATCACTACTTATTTCTCAAAATAGCGGGACCTTGAATGTCTCGCGTGACATTATCCTAAACAATGGAAGTCGGATGCGTCTAAGCGGTGGTGGCGCTGCGCCAGCAGTAAAACTGGCTTCAAATATCGCCATTAATGGTATCACCACATTGGAGCTGGCGACAATGAACATGTTCTCGTCTTCAATCACTCATAGTTTGTCCGGAAAACTTAGCGGTTCCGGAACACTTAATATTGTCAGCTATGGTTCCAAAACAGCTAATTTATTTTTCTCCAACACTCAAAATTTCATCGGAAGCATCCTCATGGATGCACCAGGCACCCTGACTCTCGGAGAAATAAGCACACTGGGAGGACTCGCGGTTAACAATGGTACCGTAAATATTTCTGCCGGACTTATAGTGGGAGACCTTTCTCTCTACGGAGGTACAATCGTATTGGGAGCCTCACCTGTTTCGGCAGAGAATATTTCTGCTGTCGGCAACGTCACTGTCGATGTTTCCACGCTGGCTTTTCTTTTGCCAAATCTGACCAATGCCCGCCTATTCGACTATACTGGCACGGGAGACTTTTCGACAGCGACTTGGAACCTCACAGGAATCCCTTCCAATGCAAATGACTCGCGCGACAGTTTTACTATCGATACTTCCATCACCCACCAAGTTAATCTCGTCGCATCGAACACTGGCAATATTGATCTAACTTGGAATGGTACCAATGCAACCAATGTATGGGACGTAAACAACTCCGGGAGTTGGCGAAATGCCAGTAACAGCATTCCTGAAAAATTCTATCCTGGAGACAACGTCACCTTCGATGACACAGCTGCCTGCAAAACAGTTAACCTTGGATCTGACGGCCCAGCTCTTGTTACTGGCATGATCACAGTTAATAATCAGGAGGAAGAAGCAAACACCTATATTTTCACCGGAACACGGACCATCGAAAGCACTGGGGCTTTCATTAAAAATGGGGCAGGCACTGTGATCTTCGACGGGACACAGTCCGTCTTTCATGGTGGCCTGACAATAAATGACGGGGCGGTAACTCTTTCTGATGGAGGAAAGATATCGGCTCCATTGGTGAATACAAACGCCTCCAGCCTCATTAACATCGGTGCTGCAACCACAGATCCAGCGAGAGGAACAGGTATCCTTGACGTACCAGCCATAGCAGGCTCTGGCACAATTCAATTCAACCACACAGCAGGTGCAGATGATCCCTATTATTTTACACGGGACGGGACGGGCACAGGACAAACTATTGTCACAAGTGGCAGCTTGAATGTCGAAATCAATGGAGGGGTAACGGTCTTCAACAATATTCAAAATTATACAGGCACGACGACTATCAATGCAGGAACATTGCAAATCGGAGACGGTGGAACAACCGGCACACTCGGAAGCGGAGATGTGGTCAATAATGGTTCGTTGATATTTAATCGCAGCAATGTTTACACACTCACACAAAACATAAGCGGCACAGGCATTACAACTGTCAAGTCCGGTAGCTTGGTCCTAGAGGGAGATATCGATGGCAATCTTGTAATAAACAATGGTGCCATGCTCGTAACCGGAGGCGGCAAACTTGATGGCAATCTTTTATTCGCAGATAATACCACCTTTTTTGTCGAAATGGGGGCGCTTAATATTAGTGGTATATTAAACTACTCTGGGAATGTTACGATCAATCTTGGTACGTCTTTTCTTGGGTCGCACAGCATTGCTGGCATTTATGACATCATCACCTATTCTGAAAAAACAGGCACAGGTAGCTTCTCTCTTGATACGGGGGCCTCGGGTATAAATGCCTCTACTCGTCTTGCATACATGCTCCACTCTCCAACAAGCACAGCCTTGAAGGTTGAAATCACGA
Source organism: Puniceicoccales bacterium (assembly GCA_031285745.1). GTDB lineage: Bacteria > Verrucomicrobiota > Verrucomicrobiia > Opitutales > UBA953 > CALNBE01. Next base: position 12,346 of record JAITVQ010000013.1, read on the forward strand.
ACACCAATATCGCAAGTTTAACTTGGGCTGGCACCGAAACCAACAATATCTGGCAACTAAAAGGAGGAAGAACAAACTGGCTGGGGCATGCCACAGACAATCAGTTTTATAATGGCGACAAGGCGACATTCGCCGACATTGGAGAAAACAAAACAGTCAATATTGTCGGCAATGTTATGCCAGGCACCCTCACTTTTACAAATACTTCCGGAAATGATTATATCCTCTACGGTGCAGGGAGCATCAAGCAGGATGCATGCGGAATTTTGAATAAAAGCGGAACCGGGACTGTTACTATTAGTACAGAGGGAAATAGCTACGGCGCAATCAATGTCACGGGAGGTTCACTCACGCTGAAGAAGTCGGCAATATTGGGTGGAGATATCACGGTTACAAATGCAACACTCACATTGGGAGTTCAACATACGATCGACAATGTTACCGTGGGTGATATCTTCGATATGTCAGAATCGCGAAAAATCACTGTTAATGACGGAGGGATTCTTAATGCAATTGGCGGCACTTGGATTACCTCTCTTTTTTCAACATCTGGCGTTCAAATCGAAGTTAACAATGGAGGGATGTTGAATACTACCGTGCATAGCATGGGAGGTTTGGGTGCCGCATCCGCATTTTTTCAACCGATTATTACACTCAATGAAGGAGGGCAATGGTTATCAAGGGGACACTACATCAGTGCAAACAATCTGAAAATGAATGGGGGCACGATCTCAGGCGGAGTGCATCTCCAAACAGGCACACTGTCCCTAGGCGCAAGCACAATAGGCAGCAAGATGACCGGAGATGCGTTTTCCCTTAATGGTTCGGTAGTGTTCGACGTTGCGGATGGAATCGCTGCACATGACTTTACACTTGGAGCGAAACTCCAGCAAATTTCCACCTCTGTTTTCACCAAGGCGGGAGCTGGCACAATGGTCCTCTCCGGAGAGAACACCTACACTTGTGAAACACGGGTCAATGCCGGAACACTACTCATCAATGGCAACCAGACTTCCGCGACCGGCGCTGTGACCGTGGCTAATGGCGCAACCTTGGGTGGCAATGGCATCATTGGCGGGAAGATCACAATCCAGCTCGGAGGAACACTCTCCCCTGGAAACTCTACCGGCGTCCTCACCACCGCAGCTGGTATCGGCGTAACGCTTGAGAGCGGAGCTATTTTCCTTGTCGAAATCACGGGACCTTCCGATTTTGACAAACTCTTTGTCAATGGAACACTCACTCTTGATGGAGGTGCACAACTGGACATTTTGTTAAACTATACTCCGACTGAAAACACTCCGTTCAGAATAATTGAATCAGCAAACTTGCTTGGAACTTTCAACAACGGAGTTGACACTGTTTATGCGCAAAATGGCCATGAATTCAATATCTCCTATGGAGCTGATAATAGCATAACCTTGACAGCAGTTCCCGAGCCCTCGACGTATGCGTTGCTTGGAGGAATTGTTACGGCAGGCATTATTCATTTTTTTCGCCGACGCCGGAGGCAATGAGAGTGTGATTATCTGGAGTCTTTAAATTCCAAGCTCGCCGGGAGGTGGTGAATTTGCATTGTGTGGAAAATCCCGTTGTTGCCATGTCCTCCCCTTATCCCAACGCAGAGCGATGGCCTGTCGCCATTGCAGGTGTCGTGTTGCAAGTCTGTCTCGGCACTGTCTATGCATGGAGTTTCTTCCAGAAGCCCATCACCGAGGCCTACGGGTGGTCGAATGAATCGGTCACCTGGGTTTTCAGCCTGGCGATATGTTTTCTCGGGTTGGCTGCCGCCTTTGGCGGAATCCAGTTGAGCCGAGGCAAGGCCAGTCCGCGCACCCTGGCATTGACCGGGACGGTATTGTTTGCCGTGGGACATTTCATCGGCGCCCTCGCCCTCTGGAAAAGCCAGCTCTGGTTGCTCTGGCTCGGCTACGGGGTCATCGGCGGCATGGGACTCGGACTCGGGTATGTGGTGCCGGTGGCCACAGCGGCCAAATGGTTCCCCGACAAGAAGGGATTCATCACGGGAATGGTGGTCATGGGATTCGGGTTTGGCGCACTGCTGATGAGCAAGGTGCTCGCACCACTGGCCATGCAAATTTTCGCCGGGAACCTGGCCCTGGTATTTGCCGGGTTGGGAATCGTGTTTGCCGTAGCCGCTCCGTTTGCGGCCCTGTTCATGAAGAATCCGCCGGACCAGACGCCCCGGCAGGAATCCGTCGCCACGCCTGCCGACCAGGACACCGGGAAGATCGCGTGGAAAAGTTTTGTCCTCCTCTGGCTGCTGTTCTTCTGCAATATCTTTGTCGGCATCGCCATCATTAGCTTTCAGTCGCCACTCTTGCAGGATCTCCTGCAACAGAAAAACGCCGCCATCACCCCCGCCGAGCTGGCCGCCCACGGCGCAACCTTGATTGCCATCAGCGCGATTTTCAACGGACTGGGCCGCTTCATGTGGGGCGCGGTTTCCGACCGGATCGGACAGTCCCTGGCCTTTTCCCTGTTGATGGGTACCCAGTTTTTTGCCTTCGGGCTTTTGTTGGTTACCCGAAATCCCCTGTTCTTCGGAATCCTGGTTTGCTATGTCCTGCTCTGCTACGGCGGCGGATTCGGCACCATCCCCTCCTACATTTCCGCCATCTTTGGGGCGCGGCGAATGGCATTTCTCTACGGGATAATCCTGACCGCGTGGTCCGCCGCCGGGATCGCCGGCCCGAAGTTCATGGCGTGGTTGCGCGACACCCATTCCTCGGATACGGCCGTCCAATATGCCTTTGGCTTTAGCGCCGTGTTATTGTTGATCGGGCTGGCTTTCAGTTTTCTTCCGGCAATCCGCACGCGGAAGTAAACCTAGAATATAGTACTTCTTTTTGTTTGGGACAGGATGATAAGATCAACAGGATGTAGATAAGCAGAGCATAGACAGGAAAACGAGAAGTCACTGGTATCTCGAAAATTTAGATACGCATTTTTATCAATAGTCACAAACCCTTACTCGAGCTTTGGGCATTTCGGTGATTTCTCGTTTTCCTGTCCATCATTTCATCCTGTAAATCCTGTCCTAAACAAAGGACGAAGTAGTGTGCTTCCCATACTTAGAAAGAGCGTCTATCTTAGAGATACAGTCCTACCCTTTACAGCGATATTTTGTTAAGCACTCTATTTCCTGGCACCGATCCATTCCTGTTTTCCCGCCGCCCACAGGTTGAAATTCAACGGTTTCTTGCCCGTCGGCTGCAGGTCGATGACTCCGCCCGCCGCCCGGACAATCGCCATGCCCGCCGCAATGTCCCATAGGTTTGTGGCGGTTTCATAGTAAACGTCCGCCTGGCCGGTACCCACGTAGGCAACCGCCAACGCCGCGCTGCCGATCATGCGGATTTTCTTAAACCGCCTCACCTGCTCGACAAACTGCGCCAATGCCTCCGGTGACTTATCGGTGGCCGCAGGAAACCCGGTCATAAGGCAGGCCTGGTCGAGGGAGTCCGCCCAGCTGGGCTGGAGGGAAACGCCATTGATGGTCACACCTGTGCCCACGACTCCAGCATACACCCGGTCGCCGCAAAAATCATGGATCACCCCGGACACCGGCTCGCTGCCCCGCATCAACCCGATGCTCACGCAGGTGGCCGGTTGGTTGCGCAGGTAGTTGTAAGTCCCGTCCAGCGGATCGACCACCCAGTAGAGTTGATTACCCTCGAACAATCCCGGATCGCCGCCCAACTCCTCGCCGATGATGGGCAGTCCCGTCTCGGCGAGCATTCGCCGGATGAGCTTTTCGGAATCCTCATCTGCCTGGAGTTTGACATCCTGCGGACTGAGAAAATTGACGGTGCGATTGGCCCCATCGTGCAACACCTGGGCAGCAGCAGCGGCGGCGGAAAGAGCGAGCTTGTGATAGGCACTTATTTCAATCATGCGTGTAACGTAGCCTATTGGTGACATTAGGAAACTCGAAAGATTTCCCCCAGTTTTGCCTCGGCTGCAAAATTACCTATGGTGCATTCTTATGGAAAAGTCCGACCACATCGCTGTCCAAAAACAACGCCTGCACATCCAGGGCATGTCCTGTGCGGGATGTGTGGGACGGGTGGAAAAAGCCCTGCAGGCGGTGCCCGGTGTCTCGGAAGCGTCGGTTAACCTGGCCACGGAAGTCGCCACGGTTTCCGGGAGCGCCCCATGGGGGTCGCTGAAAGACGCCGTGGAGAAAGCCGGCTACAAGGTCGTCGTCGAAACAGGGGAAAAGCCAGCGGCAGCGCCGGGCGCAGGGAAGGATTTCTGGTTTGTGATTGGCTCCATCGTTTGCACGACACCCCTCGCCCTGCCCATGCTGGTGCATCTGGTCTGGCCGGCCTCGCCGGTGGAGATGCCTCCCGCCTGGGTGCAATGCGCCTTGGCCTCGCTGGTGCAATTTGTTTTCGGTGCGCGTTTTTATGTCGGCGCCTGGAAGTCGCTCCGCTCCGGGGCCGGGACCATGGATATGCTCGTCGCACTGGGCACTTCCGCCGCCTATGGGCTGAGTCTTTATAACTGGCTGGCGACCGATGGTTCCTCCGGGCACGCGCACCTTTACTTCGAGGCATCAGCCATGGTGGTCACCCTGGTTTTGCTGGGCAAGTGGCTGGAAGCCCGGGCCAAACGGGGCACCCTGGATGCCATCAGCCGGTTGCAGGCGCTTCGTCCTGAAACAGCCACAGTCCGCAATAACGGAAATGAGAAGATACTCCCGCTCGCTGCCGTGCAAACGGGTGATGTCGTGGTCGTACGGCCCGGGGAACGCCTCCCCGTAGATGGCGAAATCATCGAGGGCATCTCGCAGGTGGATGAATCGCTCATCACCGGGGAATCATTGCCTGTCGAAAAAGGTCCCGGAAGCAAGGTCACCGGGGGAGCCGTGAACGGCGAAGGTTTGTTGTTGATCAGGACCACCCAGGTCGGGACCGAGTCCACGTTGTCCCGGATCATCAGGCTGGTGGAAGATGCCCAGGGCGCCAAGGCTCCGATCCAGCGACTCGTCGACAAGGTGAGCGCGGTCTTTGTGCCCGTTGTTGTCGTCATCGCGCTCCTGACATTATGCGGGTGGTGGTTTATCGGTGGAAATTTCCAGGCAGGCTTGCTGAATGCCGTGGCCGTGCTGGTCATCGCCTGTCCGTGTGCCTTGGGGCTGGCTACTCCGGCGGCCATCATGGTGGGAACGGGAGTCGGTGCCAAGAAAGGCATCCTCATCAAGGATGCCGAGGCCTTGGAAATAACCCATCAGGTCAAAGTAGTCGTCTTCGACAAGACAGGCACCCTGACCGAGGGGAAACCCGTGTTGACAGATTTCATTCCCATCGGAAATAGTCATGAAGTACTGGCCCTGGCCGCATCCCTGCAAGCCGGCAGCGAGCACCCGCTGGCCCGCGCGGTGATCGACGCCGCCAAACAACAACAACTCGCCCCAGTGTTGCCCTCCGATATCCGGGCGATTCCCGGGCGGGGCATTGAAGGTGTTGTCCAAGGCAAACGACTCATCCTCGGCAGTACGCGCCTGATGCAAGAGCAGTCGGTATCACTGGCCGAACTGGAAGAAAAAGCCAGGATCCTGGCTGCGGATGGCAAAACAATCTCCTGGCTCGCGGAAACAGGCGAGCACCCTGCCCTGCTGGCATTACTCGCCTTTGGGGACAAGCCCAAGGAAAATGCGAAGGAAGCGGTGGAACACCTTCGGCAGTGCGGTATCAAGGTGGTGCTGCTGTCCGGGGACACCCGGGAGAGTGTCGGACATCTAGCGTCCTCGCTGAGCATAGAGGAATTTCATGCAGGGGTCTTGCCCGGGGAAAAAGCATCGGTCATCGAGACTCTGCGAAAAGACGGTGGTGTCGTTGCCATGGTGGGCGACGGAATCAATGACGCCCCGGCCCTGGCCTTGGCCGACGTGGGATTCGCCATGGGTGGCGGCACCGATGTCGCCATGCACACCGCCGGGGTCACGCTGATGCGCAGCGATCCCCAACTGGTCGGCGAAGCCATTGATCTGTCGCGCCGCACCTGGAAAAAAATCAGGCAAAATCTCTTTTGGGCCTTTTTCTATAACGTCATCGGAATCGGCTTCGCCATGGCCGGACTGCTCAGTCCTGTCGTGGCCGGTGCAGCCATGGCATTCAGCAGTTTCAGCGTCGTGACCAACGCATTGTTACTGGGAAGAAAATAATCCTGCAAAACAGGACGTTTTACAACGCCCAGATTTCCGGCAGCAATGCGTGCTTGGGCTTATGCGGGTTGAAAAATGCAAAGACCCTCTCGCCTCGCTCGTGGCGATTCCTGGCGAATTTCACTTCAACGTAATCATGAAGCTTGAAAACAATGGGCTTGGTCACGGAGCCATCCACGGGTTGAAGGGTGATCTTATATTGCGGCTGATCATTTATTCTCACAGAGGTTTCCTGCATATCCGTTATCAGGAAATCTCCCAATTTGCCATATTTCACAAGGCGTAGCTTGCGGCGCAGTAACCAAAGGGAGATCACCACCATGGCCACGCCACTCACGGGAAAAATAATGACAAAGCCGGCAAAGACGGAGAACTCACCCATCCGGGCGCCCTCGATGCAGGCGATTTGAGGGTTGCCCGGCAGATAGCGCACAGTCACATGACTGCCATTCTGCCATTTTTCCCCGGTGTGATAACAACGTCCTGAAACATCAGCACCGCTGCTGTCCTTGAAGGAAAAACCGTAACTCCAGACGCTCACATCATTTTCCGAGCCACCGGTTTCTTTCGCTTCAATAATCCGCCCTTCGGTTTGCGCAGCGCCTTCCCGATAAAGACGCCACTCGTTCACGATCTGCCACGGGAAAAAGATATAGAGAAACGGAAGCCCAAAAAGGAAGAAGACTGCACCGAACAGGGTGAGTGGAACATAACCTACCCCCAAGCGTCGCTGAAGCTTCCAACTAACCGGACGCGGTGCGGGTGCAGCCAATAGCTGGGTCAACTCTTCCGGGCTGATGAGACGTGGTCTGCTCATGGAGAAAAGGTAGTTGAAGTAGCCGGAAATTCACAACTGGAATTCTTCCAGAATGAAAATAATACGCAAATTCACAACGATAGCACTTTAAGAAAATAGGCCGAGGTAATTATAAAACCCAGACTTCAGGCAATACAACATACTTGGGCTTATGCGGGTTGAAAAATGCAAAAGCCTTTTTTCCACGACGGTAACGATTTTTAGCAAATCTGACCTCAGCCGGGTTGTGAGTCTTAAAAACAATAGGTTCTGAAATAGCTCCATCCAATGATTGAAGGGTGATCTTATATCGCGACTGCTTGTTTATATTCATGTTGAGTTCCTTAATGGCAGTAACTTGAAAGTCTCCCAACCTTCCCCGAGTCACGAGATAGAGTCGTCGGCTCAGGGATCTTAACGTGAATACAATCATCACGACTCCAATTGCAGGAACGATAATGACTAAACCAGCCAGAATCGAAAAAGTATTTAACCGGGCATCAACGAGACATACGACCTGTGAACTACCTGGAAGATACCGCACTTGTGCATGGTCACCGTTTTTCCATTTTTCGCCAGTATGGTAACATTTTCCATAAATCTCGTCACCAAGCTCATTCTTGAAGGAAAAAAGGTAACACCAAACCAATGTTTTGTTTTCCCAGTAGATGGTTTTTTCTGCAGAAAGAATACGTGCTTCTGCCTGCTCAGTATTCGACTGCAAGAGCCGCCATTCGTCTGCGACTCGCCATGGAAAAAAAACATAAAGAAACGGAAGCCCTAGACAAAAAATAACTGCCCCGAATATGATAAGAGGGATAGATCCTGCACATAGACGCATCATGAGTTTCATCCCTATCGGACGCGGAGGAAAAGCGGCAAGCAACCGGACCAGTTCTTCATCGATTGATGAGACGTGGTCTGCGCATGGAGAAAAAATAGTTGAAGTAACCGGAAACTCACAACTGAAAATCCACCGGGGCGATGAGAACGACAAACTCGCCGCGCAGGCTATTGGCAACCAGCTTGGGAATGACCTCCGCAACCGCACCGGTCAGGATGGTCTCGTGCAGCTTGGTTAGTTCGCGGGCAACGCAAATGACCCGGGCCGCGCCCAATACATCATTGATCTCGGCCACAAATTTGTCGATGCGGTGGCAGGACTCATAGAGGATAACGGTCTCGGTCGCCTCTCGAATGGATTCCAGAAAGCGAACCCGGGCTGCTGACTTGGGTGGAAGAAATCCCACATAGCGAAAAGCATTGCTTGGGAGTCCTGAAGCCGAAAGGGCCGCGATAAAGGCACACGGCCCCGGAACCGGCGAGACCGACAATCCCCGGCGGCGGCATTCTCGGACGACCCGAAATCCGGGATCACTCAGCGTCGGGGTGCCTGCGTCACAGATAAGTGCAATGGATTCCCCGGCGGCAATGCGATCGGCCAGCGCCGGCGCCAGCGCCTGTTCGTTATGCTCGTGGTAGGCGATCAGCGGTTTCTCGATGCCAAGATGACGAAGCAAATTCCCCGAGGTGCGAGTGTCTTCGCAGGCTATGGCATTAACATCGCCCAGGATGCTTTTGGTGCGTCCCGAGATATCGCCGAGATTCCCGATCGGCGTCGCGACAACAAAGAGTGTTCCTGTGACATCAGACATGGTGCAGAGGAAAATGTGAAAAGAAAGAAACTGCGAAGCAATCCCAACACTTGTTTGGGGATTTTTGAGTTTCAAACCAATCAAGACCTGTCATACTGGCATGTGCCATGAAAAAGTTACTGTTTCTGCTGTCAGCCTTAATTATTGCCGCAATCCCGCTACAGGCTGACGAACCCTCAAAAGATACAAAAACCTCTTACCACAAGGAGGTCCTGGATAGTGCTGAAAAGTTTGTCATCAAACCCAAAGGCGGAAAAGGCGATGTCGAGCCATTGCGGAAAAAGAAGTATCTATTCATTTATTTTTCGGCCTCGTGGTGCGGTCCCTGTAAAGTATTTACCCCAAAGCTGGTCGATTTTTACAAGAAAAATGAAAGGAATCGTGATTTCGATGTGCTGTTCATTTCATTGGACAGTGACCAAAAGGCCATGACCGCATATATGAAGTCCGAAAAGATGCCTTGGATGGGAGTAAAACATGGCAGCAAGGGAGCCAACGAAATCAAAACCAAGTATGCCGGGGCAGGAGTTCCCCATCTTGTGCTGCTGAATGAAAAAGACGAGGTAATCGCCGTTGGGCAAGCCAACGTAATGAACGCTTATGAGGCCGCGCGAAAGAAGAGAAAGTAGCATACCGCCGGGTTCCTTACGGCAAGAAGCTGATTCATTTGGGAACCGCGCCCAGTATGGGCTGTTTGTCATATCTTTAACCTTTTATAAAACCCATGAGCGTAAAAGTAGGAATCATCGGAGCCGGAGGCATGGTGCGTTACCATGCCGCAGGATTTAGAAATGCTGGCGCAGAGATCGTCGCCATCGCGGACCAGAATCCGGCTGCCGCCGAGAGGACTGCGGCCCGGGAAGGGATCGGACGGACATTTGGCAATGTGGCCAAGATGCTCAAGGATTGCCCGGAAATCAACGCCGTGTCGGTGATTGTCCCGAATAAATTTCACGCTCCCCTGGCACTCCAGGCCCTGAAGGCAGGCAAACATGTTTTCTGCGAAAAACCCCCGGCGCTGAATGCCAAGGAAGCCAAGGCCATGGCCGATCTGGCTGCCAAGGGCAAAAGGACGTTGATGTTCAATTTCAACAACCGGGCCCGTCCGGAATCCTACGCCATGATGGATTACATCCGTTCGGGTGAAGCGGGCAGGATCAACTCGGCGCAGGCCAAGTGGGTTCGCCGCACAGGAATCCCCGGTTTTGGCGGTTGGTTCACCAACAAAGCCATGTCCGGCGGCGGCGCACTGATCGACCTACCCCACATGCTGGACCTCGCCCTTTATTTCATGGGCAGCCCTGAGCCGGAATGGGTACTCGCGCAAACCTTCAAGGACTTCATCACGGACAAGTCATTCAAGGGGCCATGGGGCATTCCTGATGTGGCCAAGGGAGTAACCAATGTGGAAAGTGCCTGCCATGGTTTCGTAAAATTCAAGACAGGTCAGGTGCTCTCTCTGCAAATCTCCTGGGCAGAAATGGTAAAACGCGAAGAAGTTTCAGTTTCCTTCCAAGGCACCAAGGCCGGTGGATTAGTGCAACGGCTTTTCGGCACCGACGGCATTGACAGCACAGCCATCGATAGCTGCGAACTTTATACCCATGAGCATGGCCGGGCGGTAAATCGCAGTGTTGTGATTCCTGCTGACGAATCCATGGGCCGGTTGCGTTCTGCGGAAAACTTCATCGCGACCATCGCGAAGAAAGAGAAGCCGCTGAATACGCCGTCACAGGCAGTTTCGTTGATGAAAATACTGGATGCCGCCTACGCCTCGGCAAAGACAGGCAAGCCCGTTAAATGCTAGAGACTGCCGTGGTTATTGAGTAATAAAGGAGAGCCGAGGGAGATATGTTTTGCTTGGGGCAGTTGGCAAAACGCTCAACATCGAACGCTTAACTCTTAACGTTCAATGAAGAGAGGCTCATTGCTTTCATCTGAGGTTTGAGGGATTCCGGGTTTTTCTCGTTTTCCTGTCCATTATATTTAGTATCGTATAATCTTTCGCCGCGAACTGCCACGCTTCTTGGCGCTTGCTTGCCATAGGCAAGGGGTTTTTCATTGACGCATGTATCCGCAACGGAAATCCGCGCCAAACCTCTTCCTCGTTGGCTTCATGGGGACAGGGAAATCGGCGTTGGGTCGAATGCTGGCTAATCGGTGGCACAGACCTTTTCTGGATACCGACCACATGATTGAGCAGCGAATCAAGATGCCGATTCGCGAATATTTTGAAAAGCATAGCGAAGCCGCTTTCCGGGCCTTGGAGAAAGAATGCATCGAACAATGGATACCGCCCGGCGGCACGGTGATTTCCTGTGGCGGCGGGTTAGTCATTCCCGAGGGAATGGTCGATTTGCTCAAAAGCCGGGGCGTTGTCGTCTGCCTGTTCGCATCCCCTGAGACAATCCTGCGCCGGACGCGACATTCCAACCATCGGCCATTGCTCAAATCGGACAATCCCGAGGCTCGTATCAAGGAGTTACTGGAAAAGCGTGAGCCGATCTACATGCGTTCGGGCACCGGGATTTTGACGGATGGCCGCAATCTTCTCGACCTGGCCTCGGCAGTGGAACGCATCTACCACCGGGAAGCGCGTGGATATGCCGCTCAAAAGGCAACGAAAGAGGGATAAATCACCAAACAAATTTGCCAGAAGCCCATGCTTTAGTTTCCTACCAAAACGCATGAGCATAAAATATTTCACCTGTCTAGCTTCGGCAGCGTTATTGGCGCTCTCCGCGTGCAAGGAAGAGGAAAAAGTCGTCACCTACTCCATCCCCAAGGAAAAACCCAGCACGGTTGATACGGATGCTTCAGTTTCCGCAACCCCGGTGGCGCCCCCCATGCAACCCGATTCGACAATGTTGGCCCAACAGGATAATTTTTCCCAACCATCATGGACACCGCCTTCGCATTGGAAAGAAGATCCCCCTCGCCCCATGCGCAAGGGCTCATGGACCATCTCGGCCAAAGGCTCGGACGTTGCCGGAGAAATGACTGTCACGGTTTTCCCCGGTGATGTCGGTGGCGATCTGGCCAACGTCAACCGCTGGCGGCGCCAAATAAATCTCCCGCCCACAGATGGAGCTTCGCTGACCAATGCCCTTCAGCCCATCACAGTTGATAGTTTGCCAGGAAAAATCATTACCATTGAGGGATCCGACAAGACTATCATAGGAGTCATCCTTCCTCGCGAAGGGGCCACTTGGTTTTTCAAGTATACCGGAGACAAGGCTGCCGCCCGTGCAGAACACCCCTCGATAAATGCGTTCATCCAAACCGTCAGTTTCTCGAAAAAGTAATTCCTGCGACCACACCTTTGATTAACTTTGTCGCTCAACTTCACCCTGTCCCTTGAAGCAAATTTATCACTTCTTTAGCTCTCTTCTTCTCACTGTATTTCTGCTCGGTTGCTGCATGGTGCTGGTTTTTTGCGCAACACTGGACCAGGTGCATTGGGGAGTCTGGTACGTCCAGAAACAATACTTCGAAAGCTGGTTCGCCGTTTATCCGCTTAATCCCGACGCTCCGCTTCACATTCCCATGCCCGGCGGATACCTGCTCGGGGTCCTGCTGCTTTTCAACCTGCTCGTGTCCCACTTTCGCTACTTTCGGGCAGGTTGGAAAAAACTCGGCATCGCCATTATTCATGCGGGCATCGTGCTGCTCCTGATCGGGGGATTTTTTACGGCAGTCTTGCAGGAAGAGAGCCAGATGGAAATCCCCACCGGGGAGTCCCGCAATTATACCACCGACTTCCGGCGCCATGAGTTGATTTTTGTCGATAAAACCGATGCTGCAACAGACCGTGTCGTCTCCATCCCCGACAGCCTGATTTTGGATAAACAACAAAACGTTTTTCCCATCGAGAGCACCGACTTGCTCGTACGGGTTCGCCGATACTGGGAAAACGCCAACATCGGCACCATTGATAAAAACCCGGGCCATGAGGCAGTGGATGCCACCCAGGGCATTTGCGCCCGGACACCACTGGCCGTATTCCCTGCTGCTCTCAGCTACTCTCCCGACTCGATCAACCGGGGAGCCGCCTTGGTTTCAGTGGAAACAAAAAACGCTTCACTCGGGTCATGGCTTGTTTCGGAAACCCTGTTGGAAGCATTCCCGCCGCAGGTATTCGAATACAGCGGACATACCTACGAGATCGCGCTCCGCCTCCGTCGCCATTATCTCCCCTACTCCCTTCATTTGGAAAAATTCACCCACGAATACTATCCCGGTTCCACTGTTCCGAAAAACTTTTCCAGTACCATTAAAATCCAGAACCCAGCCGAACCCGGTGAACGCACTGTGGCCATCTATATGAACCATCCCTTGCGTTATGCCGGCCGCACTTTTTATCAGTCCCAATTCAAATCCGGCTCAGGACCGGATATCACCATCCTCCAAGTCGTCCGCAACCCCGGTCGATTGCTCCCTTACATTGCCGTATACATGGTTGGTGCCGGCTTGTTGGTTCAATTTGGTTTCAGCCTTACTCGTTTCTTGAAATCGCTTGGTAACAAAAAGACTGCAACACCTGCAACTGAGCCATCGGGATCATCAAAGACCGCATTAGGAAAAAATATTTCCACCAAGACATCCCTGCTATTTCTCCCACTGCTGTTCCTGTTTTCATTTGTTTCGCCTGCCGAGGCGGATGATACCGCCGCCGAAGTAGCCAAGCTTCCCGTCCAATATGGCGGACGTCTCCAGCCTGTCGATACGCTGGCTCGAAACACCCTGCTGATTCTGCGCGGCAAACAGAGTGCCGCATTCTCTGAGGTCGAGGCAGTGGCCTTTGCAAAAAAACCTTCCACATGGGATGATGCGGATCGTCGTCTCATGGCGGAGGCAGGGTTGGTTCTTCCGGAGGATGTCCAGGCTCTTCTGGAAAAACGGCCAGTATCGTTGCAGCACAGCCGTGTTGTTGTGCGCGGAGTCGCCTCGCTTGACCCGGCATCCTGGTTTTGCGAAATGGCCTTTCGACCGAAAGTAGCCGCTTATTTCCGAGTCTTCCGTATCGATAACGACGAAGTGGTGGCCCTGCTGGGGAAGAATCCTGATGGGACTCCCTACTATTCATGGAATGATTTGCAGGGAGCCCTCGCGACCATCGACCAAAAAAGCCATGAGGCGGCTGGTAAAAAACCTGGTGAGAGAACTCCTTTTGAGCGAGGCACCGTCAAACTGACTAATGCCATTCAGACCTATCGAACCATTGGCATCGCTTTTGCGCCCGGCGACATCCCTGACAATCTTTCGCCAGCACAGGAATATTGGGCCTGGCTTTCCGGCCTGCAACAGGCCTCTTCCGAGGTAGCCCAGAATAAATCCACGGACGGCACAACCAGGATCGACCCGCAATTACAAGATGCACTGCAAGCCTTCATCGTTCGTTATCGAACGCTGGCGGAGTCGGGAAAAATCGGCATTGTCCCTCCACGCACGCCCGATGAATTGCAGGCAGGTAGATGGGTTAATCTCGGCACCACGTTGCTCGATGTCACCTATAACCAGCCGCTCGACCGACCGCCGGTAGTTCCATTGTATGCCGACCTTTATACCGCATGGAGAGAAGCTGACGCCGTGGGAGAAGCCAAGGCTGTCGCCGGACTAAAGGCAGTGTACGAATCCATGCCGACAGTCCCACATGGAAAGCTGAAAGCCGAAACGGCATTCAATCGCATCGAGCCGTTTTACAAGGCACTTTGTCTCTATGTGGTAGCTTTCTTGGGAGTCTGTATTGGTTGGTTGCTGAATAGTCGCCGTATCCTGACAGGAGCACGCTGGCTGGTCGTAGCCATATTTCTTGTTCACGCCCTGGCCTTGTTTGCCCGGATGTGGATACAAGGCCGCCCCCCGGTTACCAATCTCTATTCTTCCGCAGTCTTTGTCGCATGGTGCGCCGTGCTGTTGGGGATCATCATCGAATTTATCTTGAAGGATGGAATAGGAACAGCGGCTGCCGCCATTATTGGGTTTGCCTCACTCATTATCGCCCATCACCTCGCCATGAGCGGGGATACATTGGAAATGATGCAAGCCGTACTGGACGACAATTTCTGGCTGGCCACGCACGTTGTCACAATCACGTTTGGCTATTCGGCCATGTTTGTTGCAGGGTTGCTGGCGGTACTCTATCTCATATTGGGCATATTTACCAAACGCCTGCGCGATGGCTCGGGACAGAATCTGGCCCGGGCAGTTTATGGAATTATCTGTTTTGCCACCCTGCTGAGCTTTGTGGGCACCATGCTGGGCGGCATCTGGGCCGACCAAAGCTGGGGACGATTCTGGGGCTGGGACCCGAAAGAAAATGGCGCGCTGCTGATCGTACTATGGTGCGCAATTTTCCTGCATGCCCGTTGGGGAAAACTCATCGGTAACACTGGCCTCATGCAACTCGCCATATTCGGCAACATCGTCACAGCCGCCTCCTGGTTTGGCACCAACCTGCTCGAAGTCGGACTGCACAGTTATGGCTTTACGCAAAGTGGTTTTATCTGGCTGTGTATCTTCTGGATTTTCCAGCTGATATTTATCTCTCTCGGTTGGATTCCGAAAAAGCTCTGGCGCAGCAAAGTTACTCCCTTGGGACTGTCGTGAACTAGCCAGCGGAAGACGAAAAACGTCCAGCACCTGTATGACTCACCTCTTGGGGCACTTGATGCCTCCAATAACCAAAACTAGCCTTGATTTTGCTGAAAACAAAAATTCGCCCATTTTCTTCAAAAACAGTAACTCATTATAATATTACTATCTTAGACATCTGAAAGTCGGCCAAACCCAACTGCAATGCCCCTTTCGACATTTGTCGGAAACTTCAAAA
Organism: Puniceicoccales bacterium; assembly: GCA_031285745.1. GTDB lineage: Bacteria > Verrucomicrobiota > Verrucomicrobiia > Opitutales > UBA953 > CALNBE01. The sequence goes on from JAITVQ010000013.1 coordinate 27,822, forward strand.
CTTTTGCATTGGTACTTCCAACTTTTGTCGCGACCTCCCTGCCAGTTGCATTGCCTATTCCGACTTTTGTCGAAACAGCCAAATATTTTGCAGAGTCTCTCCCGACATTTGTCGGAGGATTCAAAACTTTTGCATTGGTTCCTCCGACTTTGTCGGAAGGTCCAATGCAATTGACATAGCCCTTTCGACAAATGTCGGAACCATCAGTGCCAATGGCATTGGCACTTTTTAACTTGTCGGAAACAACCCTGCAATTGCAGTTAAGACCTTCCGAGAGTTCGGCACCAACCCCTCCCGCGATATGACAGGTTCGCCTGTTTTCGGAATAAACCAATCGAAACGATGACAGCTCGGCAACGATTGAGAAACGGCTCCCGTCGAGGTTATCTGAAGATCATCACTGCCAGCAACAGGAACAATGCTGCCAGGGCAATTTTCACGGCAAAAGTATGTTTTCTCTGGAAGTTGATCAGAACCTCGCTCTTCATGCCAAACCAGGTTGCCAGAAACAGTGCCACAAGCGGAGCAATGAATGCCAGATTGTACAGTGTAAGCATGCCGATTGCGTCAACCCGTCCCTGTTGGATCTGGTAAACAATCGGTGCATAGACCTGCCCGGTACAGGCCAGTTCCAAAAATGAAATGACGATGCCGGTGACAAATGCGGCAACCACAAACTTGGTAGCCCGGGCACCGGTGCGAATGCTGGTCCGGATGCGATCCTTGATGAAGGCGGGGAGTTGCAGAGTCATGTCTTCCAGGCGTCCCTGCTTGGCCCGCCATGCATCAAGCAAACTCAGTCCTGCTGCCAGTAATGCCAGTCCGCCAAAAACAATATTCATGCCGCGTTGAAGCCAGGCGAATTTATGCAATTGATCCAATATCTGGTAGAGCACGACTCCTGCCGCAAAATAGGCAATGAAGACTCCGGCAATAAAAGCGGCTCCCGTCATTAACATCTCCCGCGACGTACGCCGGGCTACTTGCAGGTAGGATAAGAAGAAAATGATCGTGGCAAAAGCACACGGGTTGATGCCATCAATCAATCCTGCGAGCAATACCACTCCCAGCGTGATTCCTTCGTAACGATGCTCCACGGTTTTCTCCGCCTCATCCCTGGCAACATCATCAAGCACTTTCCAGTGATCGTCCTGGGCAGCTTTCCGGGTTTTTTCCAGCAACTCGGAAAGACTCTTGGGAGTAATCTCATCCAGCGCCAGCCAACCTTCCTGGGTAAATACCGATGGCGCCAGCGTATGTCGTATCGCAGGGACCTCCAAGCGCGAACAGATGGCCTGATTCAACAAGGTCCCCTTCGGGTCCAACAGATTGTATTCCTCCACCTGCAGCAAAGGAAAGTCCCGCCGCACGGTATCCAGCATCTCTCTGACCCGGGCACATTCCTGACAGCCGGGTTTATAGAAGAAAACCAACGGAAGTGAGGTGCGGGTCGGCGCCGCCTTTTCTCCAGAAGCATCAGATGCCACCTTGTCCGCATCGTCATCATCGACCGGCACGGCAACCTGCTCGCTCTTTCCCGACAATGATGCAGCCAGTTCAGAAAATGTCATTATGGCCCTGGCCTGACTGCCTGTCCCGGTCGCGATCCGTTTCTTTATTTTTTCCAAATCGCTTGTGCTGAAATCATCAGTGCCAATCGCCGTCAGCAGTGGCTGAAAATCCGGGGTTAATTTCTGGATATTCTCCGTCACCCAGTTTTTGATTCTGTATTTGGCATGAAACTCCTTGGGGACCACGGGAATTATCGCAACCAACTCCTCCAAATTGATGCTCCGCCCTTGGGAGAGTAGCGCCAAAAGACTCGTGAAACGGACTTGCGGGGCAGGATCGGATGCCGCCAGTTTACGCAATATGGCTTCGTCGGCGTCACTTATCCGGGGATATGATATCTCATCGCTCGACCAGCTATGATCCCCGTCCTCGTGCAAATCATCAAAATGATATACCCATAAATCCTTGGAACGTAATAACAGCGCGGGTAAAACTTCTCGCACAAAAGGCGAAGTATCTCCGGCAATTTTCTCAGCCAATCGACTTATTTCCCTTGGTCTGGACTTGCCCAAGGCATACCAGGCAGCCCGGCGAACCCAATGGCTCTCCGAGGCTCCTGCCAGAACTTCCAATTTCTTGGCTGCAGTTGCGTTCGCCTGCTTGCGAAAGATAATCGTCGCCAAGACCATCCTGCCTGTCGGAGCCTCACTGTCATCCAAGACCGCTTCCGCCCATTTGCTGACTCGCGTCCCAACAGAATTCCTTAACTGCGATTCAAACCGGTAACCATAAACTTCGTGAGGTTTCAACAAGGCTTCCGGGCGAATCAATTCATCCAGCACCAGCATGGTAAACCTAGGATTATCATCAACAGACAAAGCTGCGCTGGCTGCCCCCTTCCGGACTTCATCAACCTGGTCTGTCAGCAATAATTTAAGAAAAGGCAGTGCCGAGGGAACACTCGGCTCATAGAGCGCCTCGGCAATGCCTGCCCGGTGGGCTGTATCAAGCGAGGCATAATCGCGAGTGAGCGCCGTAAAGCCCGCGGTATAATTTCCCCGGGCCAAGGCAGCGGCAGCGGGAATCCGCAACTCGCCATCCACCTCCGGCTTGGTCAATGCAACGAGT
>JAITVQ010000136.1 GCA_031285745.1 Puniceicoccales bacterium
CGCTGGTCAATGCCTTCGTAGTGACCGCTGATGAGGATGAGATGCTTTTCGGTGCTAAGTCCCCGGGCTATTTCGTTCGTAAGCGGTTCCCCGTCCGGACAGAGGTAGATGACTTGGGAGTCGTTTGTCCGGAAGTTCTCTATGGCGACGAAAAGAGGTTGGGGGGCCATGACCATGCCTGCCCCGCCTCCGAAAGGCGTGTCATCTACGCGTTTATTTTTATCGGTTGCCCAATCGCGAATATTGCGGATGGCGATACTCAGGAGATTGTTTTCCTGGGCGCGTCCGAGGATACTTTCAGAAAGAAATCCCTCAATCATGCGCGGAAAGAGGGTCAGCAGGTCGATATGCAATGCCTGCTCCCGGGGATCAGGCGGTGTTTGCGAGGAATGACTGGTGATGTCGCCGGGCACAGTGAAGACAAAAACAGCGTTGCCCCGTGCGGAACAACGCTGTGCTAAAAAACCTTTACGACCTAGGCGGCGGCAGGAGCCGTCTTGCGGGCCCGCCTGACCAGGGCGCGAACGGTGTCGGAAGGTTGTGCTCCGACGCTAACCCAATGATCGATGCGGTCGAGATTCAGTTTGAGTTCGACTTCCTTGCCTTTGGCGCAAGGGCTATAAACGCCGAGGATTTCAACAAAACGGCCATCGCGGCGGGTGGTGCTTTCGCACGCGACCACGCGATATACCGGTGCGTGGGTTGAGCCGTGGCGTTGGAGGCGGATGCGGACCATGATATACTAGTGTTTGTTAGTTAAAAGTGATTCTTCCTTTTTGGGAGGCGCGAGGGCATACACATTTTGGGGCTTGTCAAAGGTTTTTATTCGGCAGGCCCCAAATGAGTTCCTGCGGCCAAGCCATTAATCCTTGATTTTCAGCAGCCGTTTGACCTCTGTTTCAAGGCGTTCCCCGCGGGCGTTGGTAGAAATAAGGACGCCTCTCTGGTCCAATAGGAACATGGCAGGGATACTGCTAATGGCATATTGGGTGGAAATCTCATTCTTCCAACCCTTGCCGTCAAAGTATTGGGGCCAAGGCATATTGCGTTCCTGGGTGAACTTGATCAGCTTTTCCTTATCTTTCTCCTGATCCAGTGAAATTCCGATAATTTCGAATCCTTTGTCATGGTATTTATTGTATACGGAGAGGATATTGGGAAGCTCCGCAATGCAGGGGCCGCACCAAGTCGCCCAGAAATCAATAAGAACGACTTTTCCCCGTAGTTTTTCGAGGTCCACTTCCCGTCCGTCCACTGCCGTGAACTTCATCTCCATCGGTTTGCGATTGGCATCGATCTTGCGCAGTTCGGCTTCACCAGCGGTTTTAACCACCTTGTTCGGGCTTTCGGCCAGATGCTTCCAGAAGGTTTCCAAAACAGCTTCGTCTTTTATCTTGGATAAGCTGAGTGCTGACCGGTATTCCTGCAGGGCGAGCTTTCCTTCGGGGAAACGGGCGGCCAAGTCGTCGACCTTGGGGAGGAATGTGAAGATGTTGTATTTTTCCTCGCCCCGGGCTTTGCTCATATAATCCATGTTATCAAGGTGGGCCATCTTTTCTTGGATTTCCCACGGCACGTCGGCGGCAGTGCGAAGCGATGTCTTGTAGGTTTCGAGTTCCTTGGTCCAAGCATCCTTGGCTGCCTCGTCGATAACGAGAAGGCTGCGGAATTCATTCCAGCTTTTGGCATCATCGAAGCCTGGCTTGAACTCAGTGATGAACTCGGGTTGGACCATGATCATATGTAGCACACCTTCCCAGCGAAGAGGGTCTTGGGGATGCTTCTTGCAAAAATCCACCGCGATCTGGCGGATCTTCTGGTGATTGGCTTCGCGCTCGCGCATCAAATCTGTCCTGGTTTTTCCCTCGAAGAACGACTGGGGTTGTGGACCAACCAGTAGATGGGCTTTGTCGATTTCCGCCATCATGACCTTGGCGTCGTCCGAAGGAGTCACTGAGGTGATTTCCGTCAGGGTTGAGCGCTGGGCTGTCAGGCAAAGCGGGGTGAGCAGTAGGGCCAGCAAGGCCAATGAACGGGTAAGCAACGGGATTTTCATATTGGAGACGAAGATCAGTTTATTCAAAGGAAAGGCAAGCTGTATGAAGGATGATCTTATAAATTATTATGAGACGACAAATTTCCTTCGAATATTCTCTCTGTGGAGTTAATTCTGTGAAAGAATTTCGGCTTCTCTTTTGCGAACCCTTTCGCGGTAAAGAACGTATAACCCTGATCCTATCACGATGCTTCCTCCCAATATCGTCCAGATATCGGGAAACTCGCCAAAGACAATCATGGCGATTATGGCGGCCCCGATAAGCTGGGCATAGTAGAACGGCGCCAGTACCGAGGCCGGAGAATGTTTATGTGCCAGGATAAGCAGCCAGTGGGCAATCGCCCCAAGTGCCCCGATCAATAACATCACTGCCCAAGTCAGAAGCGAATTGGGGGTGCTCCAGACAAAGAACAACACGGGCGCGAGTGCAACCGACCCTACCATGCCGGTGTAGAACATGGTGGTTTCGGGAGAGTCGTGTCCCACCAGTTTGCGTGTGGCAATCGAGTAGAAGGCATTGGTCAACGAGCCTACCAAGGCCAGCAACGCTGCCACATGGATACCGTGTCCGCCAGGGCGGGTAACGATCAATACGCCGATAAAACCAATGATTACTGCGATCACCCGGCGAGGCCCGATCTTTTCTCCCAGAAACGGTCCGACCAGCAGGGTGACGATTAGTGGCGAGGCAAAGTTGATGGCGGTCAGTTCGGTGAGAGGCAGATAACGCAACGCGACATAGG
>JAITVQ010000141.1 GCA_031285745.1 Puniceicoccales bacterium
TCACGCCCTGGGCATTGCGGCCCGTCTGGCGAATCTCCTTCACCCGGGTGCGGATGGCCTGCCCACTCTTCGTGAGAAGCATTACTTCATCGTCGTTCCGCACGCTAAGCGCTCCGGCAACCCCTGCGCCTGCCTTGGTCTTGATGGCAATGATGCCCTTGCCCCCGCGCGATTGGATACGATAAACAGGGCCTTCTTCATCATCGAATGGGGTGCGTTTGCCGATGCCATTGGTTCCGGCAATAAGAAGCGTGCACTCCAGATCGACGATCTCCATGGACTTCACCGTGTCTCCGGAAGACAACTTCATACCGCGAACACCGGCAGCAGCGCGACCGACCAGGCGAATCCCCTTGGGGGCACGCTCAACACTCTCGTCCTCGTCACCTGAAGAGGCATCGCTTTCGGATTCATCGCCGGAATCGTCATCACCTTTTTCGTCAAAAACCGGGAAACGAATACTCAGGCCTTTTTCGGAGATCATCATGACCTCGCCCTTGTCCTCGGATAATTTAACCCCGATAAGTTGGTCACCGTCCTTGATGTTGATGGCAATGATGCCCGACTTGCGGCAATTGGCATATTCGGAAAGCTTCGTCTTCTTGATCATGCCCTTCGCCGTGCCGAAAATCAGGCACTTGTCATCAGAAAATTCCTTGATGCAGACCATGGCCGCGAGCTTCTCGCCTTCCTGAAGCTGGAGAACATTGGTAAGAGCTCGCCCTTTGGTGGCACGGGCGCCTTCCGGGATTTCATAAACCTTCTCTACATAGACGCGACCATTGTCCATGAAGAACATGATCGTATCGTGGGTAGAGGCAGTAAAGAGATGCTCGATAAAGTCGGCATCGTAGGTCTCGGTGCCGATGAGTCCCTTGCCGCCGCGACGTTGCGAGCGGTACGAGGACACAGCAGTACGCTTGATGAAGCCTTCGTGGGAAACAGTGATGATGCACCCCTCGTTGGCGATGACGTCCTCCATGCGCAACTCACCTTCTTGTGCTTGAATACGTGTCTTTCTGGGGGACTCGTATTTCTTCGAAGCCTCCCTTAGCTCGTCCTTAACAAGGCTCAGAAGCTTGGCCTCATTGGCCAGGATGGATTTCAGTTCCTCAATGATGGCGAGGAGCTCGGCGTATTCCGCCTCGATCTTATCGCGCTCCAATCCGGTCAACTGGTAGAGACGCAGATCGAGAATAGCGTTGGTCTGCCGCTCACTCAGGGCATATTTTGCCATGAGTTTTTCGCGGGCTTCATCGCGGTTGGAGGAGGCGCGAATGATTTTTACAAAATCGTCGAGATTGCGCAGGGCAATACGGAACCCTTCCAGGATGTGCGCCCGGTCCTCGGCCTTTTGCAGCCGGAATTTGGTCCGACGAGTAATGACATCCCGGCGATGCTCGATAAAGCACTCCAGCATTTCCCGGATGTTCATTTGCTTGGGACGGCGTTTGTCCAACGCGAGCAGAATAACCCCAAAGGAAGATTCCAACGCAGTATGCTTGTAAAGCTTGTTGATGACAACGCGGGGTGTTTCACCACGTTTCAGCTCGATGACAACCCGGGTGTTTTCGTCAGACTCGTTGCGCAGGTCGCTGACTTCATCAAGAACCTTGTCCCTGACCAGCTCGGCGATTTTCTCCACAAGCGTGGCCCGGTTGACGTTGTAAGGAATCTCAGTGATGACGATTTGTTCTTTGCCGCCCTTGAGCTCCTCAACATGGGCAACCCCACGGGTACGAACAACGCCGCGCCCGGTGCGAATGTACTGCGAGATGGCCTCGCGCCCGTTGATAATGCCGCCAGTCGGAAAGTCAGGCCCCTGAATAATTGATTCAATCTCTTCGAAACTAAGATTTGGATTGTCGATCAACCGGCAGGTAACCTCGGTAAGCTCGGCTAGATTGTGAGGTGGAATGTTTGTCGTCATCCCGACAGCAATCCCCGTGGACCCATTCATCAGAAGATGAGGCAGGCGGCAGGGAAGAACAGTAGGCTCGGTGGTCGACTCCTTGTAGTTGGGAGCAAAATCAACCGTATCCTCGTCGAGTTCGGCAATAAGATCTCCCGAAATTTCGGCCAGTTTCGCCTCGGTGTAACGATAGGCGGCAGCGCCGTCACCTTCGATCGACCCGAAGTTTCCCTGCGGAATGATCAGCGGGTAGCGCATGACCCAATCCTGCGCCATGCGGACCAAGGTGTCGTAAACGGAGGCGTCACCATGCGGGTGGTAGTTCTTGAGCACTTCACCGACGGTACCGGCACATTTGTCAAAAGCCCGGTTGTGATGAAGTCCTTCACGGAACATCGCGTATAGAATGCGGCGCTGGACAGGCTTGAGCCCGTCGCGGGCATCAGGCAGGGCGCGGGAAACAATCACGGACATCGAATAATCGATGTATGCGGTCTGCATGATATCCGTGATATTGGTCGTGGTAAGTTTTTCGTTCTCGGTGTACATTGTTTAAAATCGTTTGGTGAACGGTATGTTAATTGTAGTTGTTCCTTAATTACACATCGAGATACGAGGCATTGAGTGCGTTGTCCTCAATGAATGTGCGACGAACAGGAACGTCCTCACCCATGAGCATGGTGAAGATGCGATTTGCCTCCACCGCATCGCGAATATCCACCTTCAGCAGGGTTCTCGTCTTGGGATCCATGGTGGTTTCGTAAAGCTGCTTGGCATTCATTTCCCCGAGGCCTTTATAGCGCTGGATAGTAAGTCCTCGCCGCCCAAATTGGCGGATTTGGTTCACCAGTTCCAGAATGCTGAAAAGCGGCACGATGTTATTTTTCTTCGTGGCAGCCTTGAGTTCGTCCTCGTTTGCCGGAGGCGCTCCCTCGATCAACTCGTAGCGAGGATTGCCGTCTGCGGTGAATTGCTGGATATCGAATCCATTCTTCGCCATATCCTTCAGCACCTTGGTCATCTGCTCGGCCTCGTAGATTTCGTAAACATTGATACGCTGCTGAAGCGTCACCCCGTCCACGACAATTTCCCGAATCACTGTATCGGCCAGGACATCCTCAATGTTTTGGTCGACAAAGAAATTGGTCCGTTCGTCGGTACTGAAGATGTATTTGAATTCCTCCTTGTTCCCCGTGCGGATACGGGCAAGGAAGCGCGGCAACTCTTGAGTGTCTTTTTTCTGCTGGTCGAGATATTCCGAAAGCGTGCAACCGTATCGAACAACGCCTCCGCCCAATTGCTCCAGCCGGGACAGCAGTTCGACGATTTTGTCGAGTTTTGCACCCGGGAATTGATGGCTGTCGCGCAAGCGGACAAGGGTAACGTCTTCCAGTCCCAATTCCAACAGGATGCGGTTCATCTCAGCATCATTCTCAATGTATTGCTCGCGCTTTTTGCGTTTGATTTTGTAGAGTGGAGGCTGGGCTATGTAAACATAACCGGCATCAATGAGACCGCGCATCTGCCGGTAAAGAAATGTCAGCATCAGGGTGCGAATGTGCGAACCGTCGACATCCGCGTCCGTCATGATGATGATTTTATGATACCGGCATTTTGAGACATCAAAAGCGCCATCGCCTTCATGACTGCCGATACCGGTACCAACCGTAGTGATGATGTTGCGGATCATCTCGCTGGAAAGCACCCTGTCCAAGCGGGCTTTTTCCACATTGAGAATCTTGCCACGCAAAGGCAAAATCGCCTGAAAGCGCCGATCCCGTCCGCTCTTGGCAGAACCACCCGCCGAGTCACCTTCAACGATAAAGACCTCGCAGAGCGAGGGGTCTTTTTCCGAGCAGTCGGCAAGTTTCCCCGGAAGTCCACCGCCCGACATCGCGGATTTACGAACCGTTTCACGGGCTTTGCGAGCAGCCTCACGGGCTCTCGCAGCACTAATACATGTATCAATGATACGCTTGGCGATTTTTGGCTCTGTCTCAAAAGTGTATTTGAGCTGCTCCCCAACGACCATCTGGACAATTCCCTCGACTTCCGGATTGGTCAGGCGGGTTTTGTTCTGGGATTGGAACTTGGGATCAGGGTGTTTGACCGAGATAACCGCAACCAATCCCTCGCGCATATCTTCACCTGACAGCTTGGCGTCCTTTTCCTTAACAAGGTTGTTCGACTTGGCGTAGTTGTTGATCACCCGGGTAAGGGCCGAGCGGAAGCCGGAAAGGTGCGTCCCGCCTTCCGGATTATTGACAAGATTCGTGTAGGTGAAAACCAGTTCGGAATAATTTGTGTTATACTGAAGCGCCACATCCACCGTCATATGCCGGGCACCGGGCTTGGCCGGGTTTTTGTCGGAAATAATGAATGGATTCCCCGGATCCGTAATATCAACCTCTGCCGAGATAAGGATGGGCTTGTCGTGAAGAACGGTTTCGTTCTGGTTAAGGAATTTTACGTATTCGGAGATTCCGTCCTCGAAATGGAAATTCTCGCCGTGACCAGTACGATGATCTTGGATTTCGATCGTGATGCCGGGAACAAGGAAGGCCAGCTCACGCATACGGCGCACGAGGATGTCGTATTTAAACTCGCGCGTAACAACAAAGATTTCCGGGTCGGGCCGGAAGGTAATCTTGGTGCCGGTCCGCTTGGTTTTTCCCACCTCCTTGATCGGCTCAGTTACCTTGCCCCGGGAAAACTGCATATGGTAGGCAGCTCCATCACGGGAAACCTCCGCCTCAAAAAATTCGGAGAGCGCGTTGACACACTTGGCACCAACACCGTTCAACCCGCCTGAAACCTGATACGCACC
>JAITVQ010000154.1 GCA_031285745.1 Puniceicoccales bacterium
GCCGCCTTCGCTCACGAACTCCATCACCCGCTTTCTCAGATCTTTGCTGTATCCCATTTCTCTCCTTTCTACCTCTTTATCTCTAAATGCCTAACTTTTTATGAGATTTGCTATACAACATTATCCTGTGCAGTTTTCTTTTCTTAAGTTCGTTGTGATCGGAGTGTGCAATACTGCGCTTGATGCTGTTTTGTTCTGGTCGATGATTCAGATCATTGAGATTTCCAATCCAATCGCGAGGGCTGTTTCATTTGTACTAGCCAATCTTTTCTCTTACTACGCCAACAGTCGGTGGAGTTTTAAATCTCCCATCAGTCGATCTAGATATGCTCGTTTTTTTACGATTTCACTGGTTGGGGCAGGAATAGCTTATGTTATCATGGCATTGGGTGATTCCGCAGGCTGGCACCCGATGCTCTCCTTTTTATTGTCAGTAGCAATACTTCCCCCGGTGAGTTTTACTATGATGCGAATTTTTGTTTTTCCGAAAAACGTTAGGTAGGCTGACAGTGGATATGAAGAGCAGGCGCGTTATACATAAAAAAGGAGCAGGGGTGATTAAACTTCTGGCTATTTCCGGCGCCGGGACGACGTGGCTAGGCCCAGCATGATAATTCCGGCAAAGATCGCGTAGGAAGATGGTTCGGGAATTTGATAGAGGAATCCATTTTCATTGATCCCTACTTGGCTCCATTCCAAGCCGGTAACGGCGTCAATGACCGTAATCCGGCTTAATTGATCCTGCGTGAGTGCTAGACCATCAGACCCGAATTGGACACTTACTGAGTCAATTACATTATTGAAGAGCACATTATTGCTCCAAAGTATATTGCTGCTGTCTGAGAATTTTAATCGGACTCCATCGTGCAAAGAAACACTATTATAAGCTTCAGCCAATGACAATTGGCCGAGTGTGGAATTTCCAGAGACCATCCATAGCGCGCCATTGAGTGAGAGATTTATCGAGTCCCCCGTGATTGTTCCCAAGAAGTCCGTGGAGTTTTTTAACGTGACTGCAACGCGAGAACCGGCATCTGCGATCAGGTTGCCATCGAATCTCGCAACATTATCAACCGTAAGGTTGATTACACTGTTTTGGGTATCCAGTAAGTTGATTCCGCTGGCCCATCCAGTAGAGACATCCTTCAATATCACGGTCACTGCATTATTGGAAGCTCCCGCATTATTTGCACGAATCAGTGTATCTGCTACCGAGACAGTTCCTCCGGTAAAATTGACTGAAGATCCTGCCGTGCCTGTTCCCGAAAATGACAAAAAACCTCCCTGGGTACTTGTGACGGTCATATTGGAAGCGACAAGGGATGATGCGACATTCTCCACATAGATTGCATGCGCCCCTGCGCCACTTGTTGCAATTGTTGACGAGTCGAGTGAAACAGCCCCGGGAATATCTCCGCCGGGATTGGTTCGCAAATAGAACCCATGGGAGTTCGCGCCTGATGTTTCAATATTTGCACCATTTTCAAATTCGAGACTGGCTCCCCAGAACTCAAGACCTGGGGCGTTGCTTCCGGTTCCCTTGAGCTTGTATCCGGTAAAAGTCGCAATGGCGGTCCCTCCGATAATAATGGCTGATTCATCGTTCTTATTATCAAAAACGGAAAAGCCTCCTGGATAAACTTGTGTCCCGGAATACTGGGATACGCTTGTGGCATAAGAAATGGCACATGCACTTATATAGAAGATTCCTATTAGTGAGAGTTTTCCTGCCTTTATGTTATGCTGGTTGAGTGGGTTCATATCAGGATATGCAAGCATATCATATCCCAATTCTACAGAGAATGACTGTTTATTTATGATGATGTTAAGTTACAATTAACGACCCATAAGAAGTCTCATTTAGTGTGGAACGGGAAAGTTCCCGTTACATATGGATTCAGTAGTTAAGTTTTAATTATCCCTTTGGTTGGGGTAGAACTGGCTTAGACATCAGGATGTTGGACAGTATTGCAGGCAGTCTCTTCTTCCAACCTTTAGTACAGTAGCTTTTTTCGTCACGAACGGCGGCATAAAGATCAACAGCAGAGCCTCCACCGTTGCTGACGGAAGGTCCAACTCTGTTGGAGATGATGTTTCCGTCACTGACGGAAGAACCATTTCCATTGGCTTTCATTCCGCCGTCAGTGACGGCGGCACCAAGTCTACTGAAGTTCATATCGCCGTCGTTGACGGAGAGACCAACTCCGTTGGAGATCATGCTATCGTCAGTAACGGAAGAGCCATCTCCATTAGCTTTCATACCGTCGTCGCTGACGGTGGAACCATTTCCATTAGCATTGGTGTCTCCGTCAGCGACGGAAAGGGCTTTGCAAGTTGAATTTCCATCTTCGCCTGTGGCGGAAACAGTAGCGCCAAGGCAAACGGTGTGACCGTTTATAACGATCAAAAAATACTGATAGGCGGGATGTGATTTACTGTATTCAGCATTAACATTACCATGGATATTCAGCATGGCCACAAAGTATAACACGCGAAAAGCAGTTCGCCGTCAGCTTTGTTTTTCGGCTGTTGTTACTGTAAATCTGTGCTATATAAATGCTCCGCGAAATATGCTAATAAAATATCACATTATTGGATGAAAGAATGTAACTACGATTTGGATATCTTTCACCAATTCTTAATTTACAATTTTTAATTCTTAATCACTCCTACCTGCTTTTCGGCAGGATGAGGTTGAGTAATATTCCCGCGATGCCGGCCAATCCGATACCCCGCAGGGCAAAGCCTGAGTCTTCTCCGATAACCATGCCTCCAATCCCGAGAACGAGAATAAGGGAGGCGATGATCATGTTGCGTGGTTCGAGGAGGTCTTCGCCTGCCTTGACCAACGTCTGCAACCCGACCACGGCGATGGCGCCGAAAAGCAGGGTCATGATTCCGCCCATGACGGGAATAGGAATGGTTTCGAGAGCGGCTCCAACTTTTCCGACAAACGCCAACAGTATGGCAGTCAGCGCAGCCCAAGTCATGATTGCCGGATTGAAGGCCCGGGTGAGGGCAACGGCACCGATTACCTCGCTGTAAGTGGTGCAGGGAGGTCCGCCCAACATCCCTGCCACGGAGGTGGCCACGCCGTCGCCGAAAAGGCAGCGGTCAATGCCGGGGTCCTTGACGTAATCTCGGCCGGTGATTTGCCCGATGGCTTGGATGGCTCCATAATGCTCGATGATGGGCGCCAGTGCAATGGGCGCGATGAATAGCATGGCGGAGATGTTCCATTCCGGCATGGTGAACGCGGGTACGGCCAGCCATTGGGCGGAAGCCAGCGCCTCAAAGTTGACCAAGCCCATCGCCAATGATGCGACATAGCCTGCGATGATGCCGCAAAGAATGGGAAGGAGCTTGAAAAAACCTTTGCCAAGCAGCGAGGCCAGCACAGTGGCTGCAAGTGAAATGCCGGCAATCGCAAGCGCCTTGGTCTGCGGGATCGCCTGCACGGCGACACCATTTTCCATGATTTTTCCCATGGCCATATTGGCTGCCGTCGGGGCAAGAATGAGGCCGATGACAATGATGACCGGTCCGATGACAATCGGGGGAAGAACCTTTTGGATAAAACCGATGCCGCGAATGCGAATGAGCAGGCTGACGATAAAATAGACCAATCCGGCGGCAACGAGACCGGAGAGCGTTGACTTGAGCCCCCAGGTGGCGATGCCGTAATGAATCGGGGCAATGAATGCGAAACTGGATGCGACAAAGACAGGGACCTTCCCCCTGGTGAGCAGTTGGTAGATCAGGGTGCCGATGCCGGCCGTGAAAAGCGCGACATTCGGGTTCAGCCCCGTGAGAAGAGGCACCAGCACCAATGCGCCAAAGGCGACAAATAGCATTTGGGCACCGATGGCGGCATCCTGAAAGCGAAACTTGTAGTCCGGGGAAGAGTGGGGCGTTTGCATGGGAGAGTTTTTGAGCCGGACTTATTCCCGGTGGCGGGTCAGCACATAGATGCCGTACCCCGCGAGAAGTTTGGGCATAAGCGAGCGGGGGGTGCGCCAGTCGCCGCCGAGATAAACACGTTCCTTGATGGTGATGCCGTAATGAATACAGAAGCCCTCGAAATCACTGATCGAAACGGGATTGGACGGGGAGCTTTGGTACCACGGGTTGGGGTAGATGCTGTTGCGGACGCGGTTCCCATAGCGAAGCATGGAAAGCCGGTTGCGCCAATGTCCGTTGTTGACGAAGGCGATGGCCATGTATTTGCCGACACGCAGGGACTGGAGGATGATTTCGCCCGGTTGCTCCAGTTCCTGCAGGATGCGCGAGCAGACCACCCAGTCAAAGGAGGCGTCGGGAATCTGTTTCAACAGGTCAAGAATATCGCCTTGGATGACCCGGACTCCCTTGTCGAGACAGATGGCAACCTTGTCAGGGTTTTTCTCAACACCGATGCCCTGGACTTTTTTCTCGGCGGCGAGGCGGAAAAGCATTTCCCCGCGTCCGCAGCCCAGGTCGAGGACGTTCGCCCCCTCCTGTATCCATCGCATGAATACGGGGATGTCGGTGTCGCGCTTGATGAACGTCCTTTGGAGTGACATGGGTCAGTTCCTTGCGTTCATGAAAACGCGGATGGCGCGGTATAGTGCCGTGGACGGAAGCAGGAAGGAGTCGTGCCCGGCATCCATCTCTATCTCCGCGTAGGACGCGGACTTCCCGGCCCGGAGCATGGCGAGGGCGATCTCCCGGTTCTGCCGGGGAGAGTAGAGCCAGTCGGAGGAAAATCCCACGATGAGGGCGCTGGCTTTCATGGGCGCAAAGGCTTCCTCCAGTGAGCGTCCCTCCGAGAGGTCAAAACGGTCGTTAGCCTTGGTGATGTAGAGATATGAGTTGGCGTCGAAACGGTTGATGAAGGTCTTGCCCTGGTAGCGAAGGTAGCTTTCGACTTCGAATTCCACCCCGAACGGGTCATGTGTGATATTGGCGTCTTGGTTGCGTCGCTCCCGCCCGAATTTTCGTTCGAGGCTTTGGTCGGAGAGGTAGGTGATGTGGGCCATCATGCGCGCGACGGCCAGCCCAACCTGTGGGCCTTGTCCTTTCTGGTAGCGGCCGTTTTCCCAGCCAGGGTCTTGGAGGATCGCACTCCGGCCAACCTCGTTGAAAGCAATAGCCTGGGCATTTTGCCGGGCTGAGCAGGCGAGGGCGACGATACGGTTGACCGCATCGGGATACTCGATGCCCCAGAGGAGCGCCTGCATGCCACCCATGGAACCGCCGATGACCGCATGAAGTTTTTTTATGCCGAGCGCGCTCACGAGCCGATATTGGGCGCGCACCATATCGCGTAGCGTAAGCTGCGGAAAATCGAGATAGTAGGGGGCTCCGGTCGCGGGGTTGATGGAGCCGGGGCCAGTGGTTCCCTGGCAGCCGCCCAGGCAGTTGGTGCCGATGACAAAATATTTATTGGTGTCGAGCGGTCGCCCGGGTCCCACCAGCAAGTTCCACCACCCGGGTTTGCGATCTTCCTCCGAATATCGCCCTGCCACATGATGGTCTCCCGTGAGGGCGTGACAAACGAGAATGGCGTTGGATTTATCCTGATTCAGCTCCCCATAGGTTTCGTAGCGAACATTGAAGGACGGAATGCTTCCGCCCAAGTCGAAGGCAAATGGTTCGGAGAAGGAATGATCCTGAAATGAAACCAGCCCCACATCAGAGCCTTCTATTTCGGTGTCGTTGTTGCTGATTTCGTCGTCGGTCATGCCGGAGGAAATGAAAAAGAGGACAAAATGAAAAGTACAGAAACCCTTGAGGCAAGGAGGGATTAATCGGAAGACAATATATTTATCAGAACCTGAAAATGGACATGCTTGTTCCCGATGGGATTATGAAAACAATTTGCCGGAGATAGTTTGTGTGGGCGGAGGGGTGGAGAGCTTTAGTTTTTAGGGGATTTTGACTGCGAAGCGGTTATGGCGCTGGTTACTTCTTTTCGGATATCGAGGTCAAGTTCACTGAGCATTTCGTTTCTTTCTTCTTCATTAAGACTCTCTGCCAGTTCACAGAGACGGCGAATTTGATGTTTATTAAAGAGATGAATGCCTAGATAGGCAGATGCCAAGACAATCAATATAATGATCGATGATAGGATTCCGAGGTTACTTTTAGCCAACCAGATCAAAGGCACTGCCACGATTATTGCCGCAATGACGGGTAACCAAGGATTTTTCATGAGGATAAATAGGGTCAAGGTAAGTCTGTAATTTTAGGTTTCGTTCCTTGCAAGGAGGATTGCCAAAAGTCGACTGATCGGCTTTATCTCAATGATATAAATCATGTCTCAATCTTCATTGCATGATTCTTTGTCCAGGCGATTTCCCCAACCTTGGCTCCGGAGGTGCTGGATGTTGGTCGGATGTTTTCTCTTATGTGCGATATTGCTAGCTTCGGCTTGGATTTATGCAAAATTTCAATCCCAACCGGGGATCGTTCTTGGCACTCTCGGCGGAAGTTTTAGCGGAGCCTATGGTTTCAATGAACAGGGAATGGTCGTGGGGCGTTCCATTACCAAGAGTGATGAGAACCGGGCCTTTCTCTGGACGAAAGAAAAAGGTATGCAGGATTTGGGTGCTCTCGGTGGTGGTGGAAGCCTTGCCTATGCAGTCAATGGACGTGGCATGGTTGTGGGAGGTTCAGTAATCCAAGGAGAGCAGCGTCACGCCTTTGTCTGGACCGTGGCTGCTGGGATGCAGGATATTGGTACTCTCGGTGGCGATTATAGCGAGGCTCATATCATTAATGAGGTAGGCATGATTGCAGGAGTCTCGAAAAACAAAGAAGGCGAGGTCCACGCTTTTGCCTGGATGGAGGCCACTGGCATGCACGATCTGGGTACTCTTGGCGGTGACTTCAGCTATGCCAATGGCATCAACGAAAGTGGCATGATCGCCGGATATTCAGCAACCAAGGATGGAGTGGGTCATGCCTTTGTGTGGACCAAGACCGACGGTATGCAAGATCTAGGTACCGTTGGAGGTAGTTATAGTTATGCCAAAGCGATTAATGACAAAGGCGTAATTGTTGGGAATTCGACACTCAAGAATGAGAGTAGGCGCGCGTTTATGTGGACAAAACTCGATGGGATGCAGGACTTGGGTACTCTCGGTGGTGACTCCAGTGAGGCTTATGCCATTAATGTAAATAACATGGTCGTCGGGAATTCCACAACCATGAGTGGGGATATCCATGCCTTTGTGTGGACCAAGGCTGACGGTATACAAGACTTGGGCACCCTGGGCGGTGATTACAGTTCTGCCTACGCCATCAATGCGAAAGGCATGGTCGTTGGGTGTTCCGGGATCAAAAACGGAAATGCCCATGCTTTTTTCTGGACGAAAGAAAAAGGGATGCAGGACCTGGGTGCTCTCGAAGCGACTTCCAGTGCTGCCATAGCTATTACTGAGACTGGGCAGATTTCCGGAAATATCTGGAATGGTCCTCCCTGGTGGGTAAAAGCATGGGACTGGATTAGCCGGAGGATTAGTTTACCAGACAAATATTGTCCCAATATGGGCGATTATGAATATAGAGGTTATCGGGCTGCTGTTTGGATGATTCCTCCCTCCGAAACAGAAGCCAAATAATTTTCATAAAGCCGAGCGCGAAACGGAACATCGTTCCTTTGACGCTCTGACGCTTTACCCCTTATCCCTTCAAATCACCCCTCGATCTTCTCCTCGAGGAATTTGATCAAATCGTCCTCGGTCATGCGCACTTGCTGAAGCGTGTCGCGATCGCGAAGGGTGACGGTGCCGTCTTTCTCAAGGGTGTCGAAGTCCACGGTGATGCCGTAGGGAGTGCCGATTTCGTCCTGGCGGCGGTAGCGGCGTCCGATGGCACCGGAGGCGTCGAAGAACACATTCCAGCGGCGCTTGAGACGTTTGTAGAGTTGCTCGGCCCGGGCGAGAAGTTCGGGCTTGTTTTTGACAAGCGGGAAAACAGCGGCCTTGTAGGGAGCGAGGCGCGGGTGGAGTTTCAGCACGACCCGTTTTTCGCCTTCGACCTCCTCCTCGGCGTAGGCCGTGGTGAGGACTGCGAGGAAGATGCGGTCGACGCCAACCGAGGGCTCGATGACGTGGGGGGTGTATTTGCTCTTGGTAGATTCGTCGAAGTAGTCGAACGGCTTGCCGCTGACCTGCCCGTGCTGGGTGAGGTCGAAGTTGCCGCGGGCGGCGATGCCCTGTAGTTCCTGCACACCGAACGGGAACTCGAACATGATGTCCGTGGTGCCCTTGGAGTAGTGGGAGAGTTTTTCCTTGGGGTGCTGGTAGAGGGAGAGTTTTTCCGCCGGGATGCCGATGGCGGCGAACCAGTCCATGCAGTAGTCGATCCAGTCGGCGTGCATCTTCTGCCAGTCCGCCTCGGGGCTGATGAAGTACTCGATCTCCATCTGCTCGAATTCGCGGGAGCGGAAGATGAAGTTGCGCGGGTTGATCTCGTTACGGAAGGCTTTTCCGATCTGGGCTATTCCAAAGGGAATCTTGAAGCGGCCCGTGTCGACGACGTTCTTGAAGTTGATGAAGATGCCCTGGGCGGTCTCAGGACGCAGGTAGGCGATAGCAGAGGCATCTTGTAGCGCGCCCACATAGGTCTGGAACATCATGTTGAACGAGCGCGGCGGGGTGAGACTGCCGGGCTTGCCCGTGGCGGGCGAGGGGATGAGCGGAATCTGGTCGGGGGTGGCTTCCGTAAGGTCCTTGAGGACGAGGGGGGCAAGTTCACCCTGCTTGGCGAGTTTGCGCTTGAGGTCGTTGGCCATTTCCTGGGCGCGCGTCTGCATGGTGTCGTCCTCCAGCACGGAGACGTAGCCGATGGTTTCCCCGGCGACAACGACCGGTGCAAAGAAAAGCTGGTCAGCCCGGTAGCGCATCTTGGACTCCTTGCAGTCCACGAGTGGGTCGGTGAAGTTATCGATATGGCCGGAGGCTTTCCAAGTGGTGGGGTGGTGGATGATGGTGGAGTCCAGCCCGGCGATATCGTCGCGACGGTGCACCATGTCTTTCCACCAAGCCTGCTTGATGTTGTTTTTCAGCTCCACGCCGAGCGGACCATAGTCAAAGAAACCGTTGAAGCCGCCATAAATTTCGGAGGATTGGAAAACGAATCCCCGGCGCTTGCAGAGGTTGATAATGTTGTCCATGAGTGTAACGGTGTCGTTGGCCATGATGTTGAGCAAAGCACTAGACTAAGAACGAAGACCGCGCCGGAAACAAGTGCGGAAAATAAGGCGCTTCATCCTTTGCATGGGACTGGGCCAGCGACCATGGCTAAAACAGGACTCGTTAATCTGTAATAGGAAGGGAAGGATGTAAGTGAGCGTTGGTGAAAGAAGTCTGCCTTCCAAGTGAAAAACAGATGGAAAAACTCTCTTATTGGACTCTCCAGCGACATAATGTTTTCTTCTCATTTATTTTTCATTATCCCTGTCGTGTATTCGATATTCGTAGTTCTTTCTCTGACAACCGTGAAGCAGGGCGATGCCTCGAGGGATTGTTCCTCCATCTTCAGATGCAACGTAGGATAACAAAACAGGCAGCTCATTGAGTCGCCTGTTTTGTTGTACGAGAGACCTTCTCTCGTTACTCTCCGCCTTCGGAGATTTTTTCGTAGAGGATCTTGTCCTGCTTTTCGAAGGAGACCTTTACGGTGACTTCCCGCCAGGCGTTCTTGGAATCAATGTTATTACCGAGACCGGTGATTTTGACGTAACGGGCTTCCTCTTGCTTGAATGGAATCAGATAAGGCGACGAGGGACTTTTCGGTGTCTTCCCGTCAAAGGCCTTTTCCCATGTCTTGCCGTCAGAGGAGGTCTCAATGCGGATGTTGAAGATTTTGTCCTTCTTGTTGGCAAAGTCGATGGCCACACCGTCAACGAGCGAGATGCGATCAAGGTCGATCTGGAGCCATGCACCTGATTCAGATTCCCATTGGGTCTTGAGATCATCGTCCACGGTGTTCTCGGGTGCAGTTCCGTTGAGGGATTCGCTGGCGGTGACGGCATGGCGGTGGGTGCGTGGGTCGTAGTTGACCGTGAAGCCGTGTTCTTTCCGGGTGCCGTTTTTATTGGCACCCTTGGCGAGCAATACATTTTTGCCGGGCTTGAGGGTGACCTTCCAGGAGAAATCCTTGCTTTGCTTTCCAAGGCTTTTTCCGTCCTGGAATAGCTCGACCGAGTCCATGTTGCTGAAGACCCGGTAGGTCTTTTCGGCAACGCCCCGACGCTCCGTCCACGATGGCGATTGGAGATAGACGACCGGATCCTTGGTCAGGCGGGCCTTGGTGTAGTAGAAGCCGTCTTTCTTCTGTCGCTCAAAATCGACGAGTCCCTTGTTGTTGATATGCGGATTGGTGTCGGTGCGATGGGCGGCGCCGAAGTCGGCGAAGACCCACCAGTTGTAGCCCGACAACCAGGCCAGCGGCGCTTCGTCCATCTGGTCGAGATGGGATTCGAGGAAGTTGATCATGTACTCCTCGCTGAAATCGAATCGACGCGGATTTTCGGTGTGAATCCAAGTGTCGGCCCCGGCCCCGAATTCAGAGAGAATCATCGGCTTGTCGGGATTTTTGTCGTGCAGTTCGTTGAGCCGCTTGGTGAGGGTTTCGTAGCCGCCGCCATACCAGCCGCGGTAGAGGTTGTAGCCGATCACATCGGGGATGTCCATAATGCCGACATCAGAAGCTAGGTTGATGTCACCGCTGACAATGACCGTAGGGCGGGTGGAGTCCAGGCGATGGGCGGTGTCATTGAGATCCTTGATTACCTTTGTCTCGAAGGTGTGGCGGGGAGTCCCCTTGACTTTGTCGTACCAGATCTCGTTGCCCATGCCCCAGAGGACGATGGCGGGATGATTGTAATGCTGGGTAATCATCTCAGTCATCATCGACTGACAATTGGCGGCAAAAGCTTCGCTCTGGGTAATGCCGTTGACGGTGGGAATTTCCTCCCAGACCAGAAGGCCAATTTCATCGCAGCGTTGGAGGATGTAGTCGTCCTGTTGATAGTGGGCGAGCCGGAGGAAGTTAAAACCAGCTTCTTTGATTAGGCGGATGTCAGTGTCATGACGGATATCGGAGAGGGCATTGCCTTCACCACGGTAATCCTGGTGGCGATTGGTCCCGAACAGGCGGTAGTGTTCTCCGTTCAGGAAAAAGCCTTTGTCATTGGTGAATTTGAACCAGCGGAATCCTTGGCGAACCGTGGCGCGGTCAACTTCCTTGCCGTTGTCATCCAGTAGGCTGACTGTGAGGGTATAGAGGTTCGGCGTTTCGGGCGACCAGAGGAGGGGCTTTTTGACAGTGCCTTGAAAAGCCTTTGCCATGGTGCTGCCATTGATGGTGATTTTTTCACTCTTACCTTCGGCGGCTACCTTGCCATTGGGGGCCGTCAGAATGGTCTTGAGCGAGTAGCCTGTGGCATTCTTGCCATCCAGCGCGACATTGACGGTGAGGGTGGCTTCCGCTCCATCGGTCATGGTGGAGCTGGCAATGATGCCGGGACCGGCGTGGTGGTTGCGGTCGATGGAAACTTGCGGAGCCCGGATCAGGCGCACTTCGCGGTAGAGTCCGCCATATTGGTTGAAGTCCCCACTGAGTGGGGCGAGGTTGCGGTCGCTTTTGTTACTGACATATACGAGAACGGTGTTGGTACCCGATTTTGCGTAAGGATTGAGCTCAATAGCGAAGGCACTGTATCCTCCCTTGTGATCCAGGGCTTTTTGCCCGTTTACGTAAACAGTCGCGACTTGTCCCGCTGCCCCGAAGCGCAGGTAGAGTTTATCTTTCAAGTCGGCCTCGGTGAAATTGAAATCCCGGCGATACCACGAGGCGTCCCGGCGGTACTTGGCGGTTTGCAGGGTGTCCTTGGCATTCCAGGTATGGGGCAGGGTGACATTTTGCCATCCGTCGGCGGTCAACGCCTCGGCGGGAGCCTCCATGTTTTTCTCTAGGTATTGCCAGTTGTCGTTGACGACACTGGTGTTTTCCCACGGTACCAGACGCGGCGGTGGCGTGGACGAGGCTGTAGTATCGTCATTGCTTGTGCTGGTGCACGCCGCCGCGAAGAGGGATAACGCGGCAGTGACGGCGAACAGAATGTGTTTGCGAAGGTTCATGAGGCTGGAGGTTAAAGGGACTTTTTCTAATGTTAAATGTTCCTTCCTCCGGTGCTGGAAGGCAAGCATCCCAGCACCGAGACGGGTCGAGAGTCATTTAACAGTAAACTATAGTACCCAAAAAACCGCCATGCTGTCATGACGAAACTAAATTTTTTCTGACAATATACCTCAAAGAATCACGCGAAGTCGAGGAAGGCAGAAGGAGCAAAGGCACAGAGGGGAATTTAAAATTAAGGTAATTATCCATGGCATGAGTTGCCGCCGTTGCCAAAATCTAAACGCTATACGCTGAACGTTAAACGCTTCTCGATCCCCTCTGTGCCTTTGCTCCTCTGTGCCTTCTGCCTTTTTCTGCACACTTACTCAGTTACGCTTTTCTCCGTCGCCGGCATAAAGCGCCGATGCCTGCCAGGGTCAGCCCCAATCCCCAGGCGTAGGTAGAGGGTTCCGGTATCGCGGACATCCCGATGTTATAGTAAACATCCGCCGAGGTATCCCAGGCGTCGAGATAGGGGGAGTAGGTTTTCACCCGGATAGTTTCATCATCCGGATCGAATTCCAGCAGCCGAATCCATCCCGAACCACCCAGCGACATGTCCTGTTGGTTCACCAGGATCTGGTAAACGAGATTTCCGTTCACGCCCTCATCCAGTTTGTATTTGAACTGGTCGTAATTCTCAAACTGGTGTCCGGAAATTACCAGGAAGATATTTTCGTACTGGGAGACCAGCGTGTTCCAGAGCACCTCGGCATCCTGTCCGCCGTACTTGGAGCCATTGTAGGCGGATTCGTTATGACCGACCAGATCCGCGGCACGCAAAGCATCGTAGGTTTTGCCCGTATTGGGATCGATGGCCCCGTTGAACCTCTCACCCCCGTCCGACATATAGGCATGGGTGTTGATGATGACACGGTGGTCGTGGTGGGTGCTGACCACCTGCTTGGCCCAATCCACCACCTCGGTCTTGGCGGAGATATCCAGATTGAGCACGAGGAATTTCACCCCGTTGGCCTCAAAGGTTTGATAAGTGTTGCGGGTGGACTGGGCTTCGCCGCCGGAGCCGACGTACCCGACCAGGCTGGTTTGCTGCCCGTAGGCCGAGCCAGAGCCAAACGTATCGGCGCGGTCGAAGGTGGTACTGCTGTTATAAATATCGTGATTGCCGCGCACCACCGAGTAGGAGATTTCGCCATTGAGCGTGTCCATGGCGGTGCGCGTCCGGGTGGTCTGCGCCAGCGAGCTGTCGTCGGAGATATCGCCGACATGGATGACGTGCTGGATATTGCGCGCGTCCTTGTTGTCCACCAGCCACTGGGTGGATTGTTTCAGGATGTCCGTGTTGGTATCGTTCCTGCTGTAGATCTGGGTGTCGCCCAAGATGGCAATGGTGAAGGAACCTGCCTTGAAGTCCGCCGGGTTGTCTGTCATCTGGACTCCCGCCGTGGCGGCGCCCCCGGCATGCACGGTCCCCAGCGCCTGAATTTCGGAGGCCGTCATGACCCTGTCCTGAAACCGCATGCTGCTGATGTAAATGTCGCCGCTCTCGTTGTTCTCGTCGGCGAAGGTGAGAAATCCGCCATCCAGGGCGTATTTCGAGGCGGTTTGTCCTGTCTGGGTG
>JAITVQ010000245.1 GCA_031285745.1 Puniceicoccales bacterium
ATCGAACAACTCTGGGCCAACCTGAAACGCTTCTGGCGAAACCATGCTTACCTCTCTCTTAGCGACGCCATTATCACGTCCAATTATTTACAGGATTAACTATAAATCCGTGCCCCAGGCAGCAGCCATCCACCTAAATCACTTCGACAGCCCGGCAATCAATTCACCGCAGCCCTCTTCCAGCAGATCGAGCACATGCTCGAACCCTTCCGGGCCGCCATAATAGGGATCGGGAATATCGGCAGGCTGGGACTTCCGGCAATAAGAGGCAAACGGCTTGACCTTTTCCAAAAGCGCCTGATCCGGACAGACTGCCCGGGCATTCTCCCAATTATCGTCGTCCATGGTAAGGATCAGGTCGAAATTCACAAAATCCGCCTTCTTTAGCTGACGGGCGCGATGCACCAATGAATACCCGCGTCTGGCCGCGGTGGCACGCATTCGCGAGTCGGGTAGCGTCCCGGCATGCCAGCCCGCCGTACCGCACGAGTCACAGGCTTCCGCCGCCGCCTTTAGCCCGGCAGCGGCGGCCATCTTGCGAAAAACGCCCTCGGCAGCAGGTGAGCGGCAGATATTACCCAGGCAAACAAAAAGGATACGGCGCGGAGAAGCAGGCATGTCTAGACCGGGAAAACTGACGGCGCGGAGCCCGATGTCGATGGTTGTTTAGTCCGTCCGGCAAATTACCTCAAAAACTCACGCGGAGCCGCGGAGAATGTAGAGAAAGGCAGAAGGCACAAAGGAGCAAAGGCACAGAGGGGATTGAGGAGCGTTTAGCGTTCAGCGTATAGCGTTTAGATTTTGGCAACGGCAACAAGTCATGCCATGGAAGATTACCTTAAATTTTAAACTTTTGATTTTAAATTTCACATTTCCCCTCTGTGCCTTTGCTCCTTTGTGCCTTCTGCCTTCCTCCATTGCTCTGCGGGAGCCTTTAAAAAATGACCAGTGACTACAGGCATACAGGTAAAATCCACATTTCCGGACATGCTCGAATTATTGCCAAGGAACAAAACCCACCGGCTTTAGTCTCAAAAGCTTAAGCAACCTATTCCCATGCTGACTCTGCCTTCTTTTCGTCACACCTTCTTCTCGTTGCTAGCTGGCACGCTTCTGCTGGCATTACCGGGATGTTCCTCGCCTCTTGGAAAAGACAATGATCGGCGGGAGATCTCGCTAAACCAAGGCTGGAAATTCTCCATAGAGAACAAGGCCACGCCGGAGTCAGACCCGGACGAGGCCCAAGCGAGTTTCGACGACTCCACCTGGGAGAAGGTCAATCTCCCGCACACGCCCCGGTTGGATTCTCCCAACGTGGGGGATAAATATTTCAAGGGCATCTGTTGGTACCGCCAGCAAATCCCCGTCAATCCCGAGTGGAAGGGAAAACAAGTCTCCATTGTTTTCGACGGAGCCATGCAAAAGACCGACGTCTGGGTAAACGGGAAATTTGTCACCACCCACCTCGGCGGGTACCTGCCCTTCGTCATTCCGCTCAATCCACACCTGGATGGCGCAGACAGCATCAACATCGCTCTTCGCTTGGACAACAACGGCAATCCGCTATTTCCGCCCGGCAACAACCGGGTCGATTTCATCTATGCCGGCGGTCTCTATCGTCCGGCCCGCCTGGTCGTGACCAACGACGTGCATATCACCCACCCCATCGAGGCCAATCTTGAAGCCAGCGGCGGTATCTTTGTCCGCACCGAAAAACTGGAACCGGGCCTGGCCACCCTATTCGCCCAAACCCATGTGCGCAACGACGGCACGACCACCGCCAAGGTTTCTGTCGAGCACATCCTGCTTAATCGCAACATGGAGGAGGAAATTGCCCGGAGCGAATCACAGGAGATCGACTTGCCTGCCGGACAAGGCCATGCCTTTGCGGGCTCCTTGCAGGTCCAGAATCCCCGACTTTGGCATCCCGATCACCCACATCTTTACACCCTCGTTTCCCGGGTGAAAAGCAACGGGACTGTCCGTGATATCCAGAATTTCAAATGCGGCATTCGCTGGATGGAAGTGAATGAAAAGGGGTTTCATCTCAATGGGGAGAAAATCGTCCTCCGGGGCGCGAACCGGCACATGAGCTATCCCTGGCTCGGCAACGCCGCCTCCGACAATCTGCAATACCGGGACATCCGCTTGCTCAAGGAAGCCGGATTCAACTTTGTCCGGCTGGCCCACTATCCACAAAGCGAATCGACCATGCGGGCCTGCGACGAACTCGGCGTCATGGCGCTGGTATGCACTCCCGGCTGGCAGTTTTTTGCCAAAAACGAGAGCTTCAGTAAGCAAGGCAAACAGAATATCCGGGAAATGGTCCGCTGGCAACGTAACCACCCAAGCGCCGTACTCTGGGAAGTAAGCCTGAACGAAACCTACGGGCACGACGATTACTACGCTGAGTGCTCCGATATCGCCCGCGCCGAGTATCCGGGAAGCCAGATGCTGACCAGCGGCGATTCCCATGCGACCAAGCGGGTCGATTTCTACGACATTCCGTACTCCGAATGGAAGGGCTTCTACAACCGCCCGCCCCATCCCACTGCCCGCTACAAGCAGGCATTCCACCGGGAATACGGGGACTACGAATTCGGCGGGCAACGCAGTACCACCCGGGTTCGGCGCGGTGCGGATGAAGACAGCCTGATGCGCCAAGCTTGGAACTTCCAATGGGCGCACAATAAAAACCTATCCTGGGCATGGACCAGCGGCGACGCCATCTGGGCCGGGATAGATACCGCCAGCACTTTTGACAAACTGGATGAAAACGGCGCCGGATTAGGCTCATTCTGGGGACCATTGGACCTCTATCGTTTACCCAAATTCTCCTATTACTTCTATCAAAGCCAGCGGTCACCGGATGTGAAAGACCCCCGCTTCGACTCCGGCCCAATGGTCAGGATCGCCGGATACTGGACCGAGCGCCCCTCCCCGGCCAAGGTGGTCGTCTATTCCAACTGCGACGAAGTGGCGTTGGTGCTGAACGGCAAGGAAATCGCCCGGCAAAAACCCGACAGCGGCGCAGACACCGACTATGGCGCATACCGGCTGGAGGCCGATCCCATGTATTGGATCAACAAGGATCAGGATTCTTTCGCTGCCACCAAGGCCGCCGAGGAAAAAGGCAGCAAATCGCCGTCCACCATTTTCGACGGTGGCAACTGCCGTCAACTCGAACATCCTCCGTTCACCTTCATCCCGGTGCCCTACGAGAAAGGCGAATTGAAAGCAGTGGCCTACCGGAACGGGAAAATAGCCGCCGAGCATAGCCTGAGAACACCCGGCAAGTCGGTATCGCTCCGACTCCGCGCGCCCAAGCTGGGAAAACAGCTTGCTCCCGATGGCGCGGATGCGCTTTTCATCTACGCCGACCTGCTGGATGAAAACGGCACCGTGGTTCCTGAAAACGGACGCAAGGTCACCTTCAAGATTACCAGGGGTGATGCCAGGCTGGTCATACCTGCCGAGAGCACAGTCGAGGCCGGTATCGCTCCAATGATCCTCCAAGCCGGTACTACCGCTGGTAAAATCACCGTCACCGCCGAAAGCGAAGGCATCAAATCGGCGAAAACAGAAATCCCTAGCTTTGGTTTTGAGATTTAAGAGCACACGCGCATGAGCAGGAATGCCCTGATCTTATTCGGAGTTCTGGGCGGGGCATTCCATCCTATGTCGGGGATTGAGGCGGAGAAACAGAGGACTCCCCGCCCCAATGTAATCTACATCTATGCCGACGATCTAGGCAAGGGACTGCTCTCCGCCTACGGGCAAAAGCAATTCAAGACACCACACATCGATGCGCTGATCAACCAAGGCGTCTCATTTTCCAATGCCTACGGCTGCATGCTGTGCGCCCCGGCCCGGGCCTCGCTGCTGACCGGATATCACGATTGCCACCCGGACAAATGGAGAATCAGCGGTGGCGGACAGTTTATCAACCAAGCCAACATCGAGCAGGCGGAAAAGCGCCTTGATGCGCAGGACATCCGCCTAAAGGAGGGTGATTATTACCTCCCCCAGGTTTTCAAGCAGGTCGGTTACACCACCGCGCAGATCGGCAAACTGGAATGGGGATTCACCGCCACTCGCCAGCAGATGAAGG
>JAITVQ010000279.1 GCA_031285745.1 Puniceicoccales bacterium
GAAAGGGTTGCTATGCGTACTGGCTCCCAATGCCGCAGCCTTTGTCACGGCCCTGGGCATCGGCATGCAGGAGCCAGGCACCCAAGGGAAATTTCTGGAAACCCTCTCCCAAGGATTGCGCCACATGACGGCATTCCAGCCTTCGTTCAGCAATTCGTTTAATACCGAACTCGCCAAAAATGGCGAATATGCCCTGCTTGCGGCATTTTGGAGCAATGAACTGGGCTATAATGAATTTTATCCGAAACTGCCCGAGGAAACCGCATATGCCCGGCTCCGGGAATTATTGCAGCAGGATAATACCACATTTCTCAGCAGCGATCCTCGCGATATTTCCCGCCAGATCACAGGCGGAGCACACCCGCATCGCTGGAATGTGATCCAGATCACGGTCGAAAGCTTGAGCGCAAATTACTTGGGCTGCTACCAGCAGACCCCGTATTCCCTCATGGGCCTCACGCCTAACCTTGACCGCATTTCCAAGGAAAGCCTGTGGTTCAAGAATTTCTACGCAGGCGGCACCAGAACCGTGCGCGGGATGGAGGCCCTCGTGTTATCGGTGCCTCCCACTCCCGGACAATCCGTGCTCCGCCGCCCGAACAACGAGAACCTGTTCACGCTCGGCAGTGTGTTTCAGGCAAAAGATTATGATACGGCGTTCATCTACGGGGGCAGTGGATTTTTCGACAACATGAATTATTTCTTTGCGAACAATGGATTCCGCGTCGTCGATCGCCCTGCCAAGGTAGAGAAGGACAATCCCTCCATTACTTTTGAAAACGCCTGGGGCGTTTGTGACGAGGACTTGCTGGACTGGACACTCACAGAGGCAGACCGCGCCCATGAAAAGGGTAAAAACTTCTACCACTTTGTCATGACGACCTCCAACCACCGGCCATTCACATGGCCCGAGGGTCGCATCGATATTCCCTCAGGGAAAGGTCTTCGCGAAGGTGGCATCAAGTATACCGACTACGCCATCGGACGCTTCCTAAAGGAAGCTGAAAAGCGCCCATGGTTCAAGGATACCGTGTTTGTCATCGTCGCAGACCACTGCTCCAGTGTCGCTGGAAAAAGGGAATTGGAGGTGCGCAAATATGAAATCCCACTGTTCATCTATGCGCCGGGTCTCATCAAACCTCGTATCGTGGACTCCCTTTGCAGCCAGATCGACTACGCTCCCACCCTGCTCGGACTTCTTGACTGGACATACCAAAGCCGCTTCATGGGACGTGATGTGCTTCGCCCGTCAGCCGAATCCCAACGCGCCTTTATCAGCAACTACCAGAAAATCGCCATCCTTGAGGACAAATCCCTCGGGGTGCTCAAGCCTGTTGGCGTCTCGGAAGAATTTTTCTGCGATCGCTCTACCGGTGTAATTTCGACTGAAGACACGACCCAAAACCGAATCATCAATGACGCCATCGCCTATTACCAGTGCGCCAGTGAAATCCTCGCCAATGGAAGGCAAAAAGACTTCGATCATCTTGCGATTCCTGGTAAGTCCGTGGACGTGGCTCATAACTCTCGCCGTCCTACTGGTAATCCTTGAGCCGGGCCCTCTCGAACTGACCCTTGGCGGAAAATCCCTGGATATTTGGGTCCAGGACCAGTTTTATGATTTCACCACCGGGAAGTGGTGTGTGGACAAGGATAATTCGCTGGGAAAACTGTTTTTTTACAACGGGCCCAAGGTATTTGTCATAATTCCCATCGGGGTCATGTTGGGAATCTTGTTTGTTTTTCCCCGGAAAGTCCTCGTTAAACGTGGTTGGGGTAATCGCTGGTTTGCCAACAAAAGGGCGTTGGGGCTCTGCATTGCCGCGATGATAATCATTCCCCTGTCCTGCAATAAAACAAAATCAATTTCGAACGTCTATTGCCCCTATGACATCACCCGCTACGGCGGGCATGCGCCGTACATCCGAGTCTTTGAAGAATATCCCGAGGATTTCGCCAAGCACCAGCAGGAGAAAAAAGAACAGGGGGCCGGGTTTCCCGCAGGACATGCCAGCGGCGGATTTGCACTGATGTGTCTGGCCATGCTGGCCCGTACCCGACGCTGGCAGATTGGCCTTGTCTGCGTTGGTACTGCGCTCGGTTGGTGGATGGGGGGATACCAGATGCTGCGCGGTGCCCACTATCTCAGCCACACGCTCGTCACCTGGGTTGTTGCCGCCATCGTGATCACGATACTCGCCAAATTTCTGCCGAAAAGAATCGCCCCTTGCTGCGAAAACAAAGTGAACTCTGCCGAAACTCCGGCTATATAATAACACATCGCACGTTTTCGGAAAAACAGAGAATCTGCCGCTCTGTTGATTTTTCAGCTTTCCAGTTTCGCTCTTTCGGAGTTGTCTTCGCCGCATGGCTAGCGACACACACATTCCATTACCAACCCATCGTGCCCAACCCGACGCCAAGGGGTTCTTCGGGAAATTCGGCGGTTCCTATGTTCCGCCCGAATTGCAGAAACAGATGGATGAGATCAATTATGCCTATCAGCGCATCAGCCGCAGCCATGACTTCATTCGTGAGCTGCGCGCCATCCGCAAACATTTCCAAGGCCGCCCCACTCCGGTCTATTACTGCAAAAATCTCAGTGATAAAATCGACGGCGCCCGCATTTATCTGAAACGCGAGGATCTCAACCACTCCGGCGCACACAAGCTCAACCACTGCATGGGTGAGGCATTGCTCGCCAAGTATCTCGGCAAAAAGAAACTCATCGCCGAGACAGGTGCAGGGCAGCATGGCGTCGCCCTTGCCACGGCGGGCGCGTATTTCGGCATCCCGGTTGAAATCCACATGGGAGAAGTTGATATCGCCAAGGAACACCCCAACGTGGTCCGAATGAAAATCCTTGGAGCCACGGTGGTGCCCGTGTCCTTCGGGGAACGCACCCTCAAGGAGGCAGTCGATTCGGCTTTTGACTCTTACCTGAAAGATCCTGTCAACAGCATCTACTGTATCGGCTCCGTGGTAGGCCCCCACCCGTTCCCACTCATGGTGCGCGAATTCCAACGCGTTGTTGGCATTGAATCCCGCGAACAATTCATCGAGATGACTGGTGAATTACCCGATAATGTCGTCGCCTGTGTCGGTGGTGGCTCCAATTCCATGGGTATTTTCTCCGGCTTCTTGGATGACCCTGTCGAGCTGTACGGAGTGGAGCCCCTTGGCCGGGGAGCCAAGCTTGGCGACAACGCCGCCTCGCTCAGCTACGGAAGCGAAGGCACCATGCACGGATTCAACTCGATCATGCTCAAGGATGCAAAAGGTGAACCGGCCCCCGTTTATTCCATCGCCAGCGGGCTCGACTATCCTTCCGTGGGCCCGGAGCATGCCTACCTGAACAGCATTGGACGCACCAAGGTCGCCACTGCCACCGACGAGGAAGCTGTCTATGCCTTCTTCCAACTTTCCCGCCTGGAAGGCATCATCCCGGCATTGGAAAGCGCCCATGCAGTCGCCTACGCAACCAAGCTGGCCAAGGAGCGCCCCACGCAAAACATTCTCGTTAACCTCAGTGGCCGGGGCGACAAGGATATCGACTTCATCATGGCTAATTACGGGGAATTCGCGGAAAAACAGTATTAACTCCGTGAAAAAAGTTTCTTCTGACGACACCGATGCAACATCGGTGTCGTTGTTTTTTCAGGAGGCTTAACATTATAATTATCTGCGGCAAAATGCGCCCCGCTGTCTAATTTGACCATTTATCAT
>JAITVQ010000280.1 GCA_031285745.1 Puniceicoccales bacterium
ACACCTCAACCCGATCGAACAACTCTGGGCCAACCTGAAACGCTTCTGGCGAAACCATGCTTACCTCTCTCTTAGCGACGCCATTATCACGTCCAATTATTTACAGGATTAACTATAACTAAGAAGCTGCGCTTTGTGGACAGGAAGAATTGTTTCCACGGCTTTGTTTTCCACAATGACGAGGTCATCGACGATTATATCGGTGCGCAATTCCTCTTCAAAAGTATATCCTTTGTAGGTTATCGGCACTCGGCTTTGGATACGGGTCTTGTGTCCGCGTAAATGAAGCTCATGCATCAGGGTTTTCTCGTATATTGATTCCATCAAACCCGGACCAAATTCACGATGAACCTCAATTGCCCCGCCAATGATATCGGCAGTAAGCTTGTTGTAAGTCTCATCGGAAGGATAAGCATGCATGGATTTTTATAAGAAAACTCCGAACATTCTTCTCCGTGATCTCCGTGGCCTCCTGTAGAAACTTATCCCCTGTTCGCAGCACCGAGATGCGCGAGAATCGCTTTTTGAGTATGCAGACGATTTTCGGCCTGGTCGAAAATGATACTGGCAGGACTATCGAGAACATCCTGGGTCACTTCTTCGCCCGCATGAGCCGGCAAGCAGTGCATGAAATAGGCACCGGATTTGGCAGCTTTCATGAGCGCTCCATTGACTTGGTAAGGCTGCATGAGTTTGAGACGATCCGCCTTTTCGGCTTCCATGCCCATGCTGACCCAGACATCGGTATAGACCATGTCGGCCCCGCGCACGGCCTCCGCAGGGTCCTGGGTGAAGCTCCAGGTCGGGGAGAGTTTGTCCTGCTTGAGTTGGTCGATGATTTTCTCACCCGGTTCAAATCCCGCAGGACCCGAGAGCGAAATCTCCACGTCTAGCAATGCCCCTCCGAGAATAAAGGAGTTGGCCATATTGCAGGCGGTGTCTCCCAGAAAGGCGATTTTCTTGCCTTTCAACGATTCAAGATAACGGGAGGAATCGCCGCTCCAACGCTCCGCAAGCGTAAAAAAGTCGGTATAGATCTGGCAAGGGTGAAGAAAATCGCTGAGCGCGTTGACAACAGGAACCGAGCCAAAGCGGGTGAATTCTTCCAAGAGCGAGTGCTCGTAACAGCGAATAACCAGCCCGTGAAGATAACGCGAGAGAACACGGGCCGTATCCGAGGTGGTTTCTCCACGCGACAACTGCAATTCATCGGCATTGAGCATGACGGGATTGCCGCCAAGCTCGGCGACACCGACCTGAAAAGAGACACGGGTGCGAGTGCTTTTCTTGAAAAAGAGTAGGCCCCAAGATTGGTGGGCAAGCGAGGGCGGTGTATGGCGTCCACGGCTTTGCTTCATCGCCGCCGCAGTGGCAAAGACGCCGGCGACTTCTTCCCGGCTAAAGTCTGTCTCTTTTAGGAAGTGACGCATTGTAGGAAAAACCCGCTAGCACAATCAACTTGGCGGGTTTGAACAGAATAAAATGCGAGAAAATAAGTGGCGCTGGAAATTACTCCAGAGGCCCTTATTTTTTATCAATGGAGTCGGCGCCAAAAATCAGGCCAGAGAACACGGCAGGCAAATCCGTTTTTTTCATGACAGCGATTTCCCGTGAAGTCAGGGGAGCCAGCGTGAAAACAGGCAATGGCTCCGTCTTGGCGGGTGCAGCCAGACTGTTGCCATGACGTTGCTGGATTTGCAGCTGAAATTCGGAGGTCTTCCCGTAGCCTTCAGCAAAAACGATTTTTATCCGATATCGGGCTCCCTTTGTCAGCCGAACCCAACTTCCGTAATGACGGTCTCCATTCCATATGCGCGGAGGAGTGCCATCGGAAGAATAGCCTGGTGTCCAATCCGACTGCGGATCGATAACACCTGCCTGCATATTCAGTCCGCCACTGGTCACACTCCATAGGACAGCCTTTTCATTCACGCTGACCAAGAGAGCGTCGTCACCTTTGCCGACGAAACGGTAATCGCCAGTTTCCGGTGGAGTAATGACTCCCTCATAAATGGCAGCCCAGCCGCTTTCCCCGACATTGCCTTCGGCATCAAACGATTTTGCGACCAATCGGGCCTCGGTTTCCGGGATGAAAATATGTGATGAATAGAGCTTGTTCGGTGCCCGGAAAAAAGTGGAATCAATCTTCTGGGAAGACATACTTCATCCACAAATGATTTGAAAAATCGACGCATGGCAGCCATCCGGGCCGACATGTCGCTGCTTGCGACATTCAATTTCCCGGCTTTGTCCCGGGTAAAATCATACAAACGGCCCTCCAACGAATTCGGTTTCTCCTGCCTACTTCCGAATTTTTCTTCAAGGTTGTCCCCTGTTCCGGCAACAATACTCATGACATCGGTCAAATTGGTCGAAGCAACCAACACCGCATCTTTGTGCATATTTTCTTCGATTGCTGCCGATAGCTCTAAATTATCAAGGTTGGGCATGGGATTGGTTAGTTGCAACTCCCGCTTATTCCGGCTTGGAGAAGCTAATAATCCATGGGGAACCACGACCCTGTCATGTATAGAAGGCGCTGTTTCAGGCACCGTGGGCGGTGCGGGTGGAATTATTGCCCTCGCTGGAACAAAGACTTCCGAATCCCCCTGGGTAGAACCGTCGGAAGGCATTACCGAATTTCCTGTTTTTGACACCCACAGAAAAAGCCCCGTGGCCAAAGCCCCATGGAATAGCAGCGAACCAGCAAAACTTATCCAATTCAGGTAAGGTGCAAATAAGTCCCTATGTTCAAGCACTTCCTCCGGCTTGATTGGCACCACTGCCTCACGAGTGGTTTTTTCCTTTTTATGGTCTGGCTGTCCTTCTCTCGGATGAAAAAAGAAGAACGGATTAAGCGTGGAGCGTAATGTTTTTGTGTATGATCGGTAAGGCATTAGGAATCTCAGCGCTGCGATGCCATAATTGGCACGTGCCCGCGAGGTTCATAAGAACGCCTTAACTATCGTCGCTTTTACTCTAATGGAAAATGTCCCACCTTATTATTATTTCATCTAAAGTTGAGAACGTAACATAACATTTTTTGAAAAGATTTCCCCGTACATTTGCAAAATCGGAAAAATCCTCAAATCCCCTACTTTCCTACCACATCCGCCACATTATCAACAGACGGCGCCACTGCCGCCGCATCTGGAACACCATGCAAAGCCTCAAACGATTTGGTTTTCCAATTTAGCGCAATGGTCAAAAAGCGGACTA
This sequence comes from Puniceicoccales bacterium, assembly GCA_031285745.1. GTDB lineage: Bacteria > Verrucomicrobiota > Verrucomicrobiia > Opitutales > UBA953 > CALNBE01. The sequence goes on from JAITVQ010000280.1 coordinate 3,220, forward strand.
CCAACATTAAAGCGATGCAAAGATATGCAGCATGGGAAAACCTCATTACCTCGAAGTGAACCAATCCAACATAGAGAGTGGTCCCCACGAAGGCAACCAAGGTATAAAATTCGCCGGGACGAAAAATCATGGGCTCCTCCTTCGAGCAGATGTCCCGGAGCAACCCCCCCCTATTGCATTGATCACCCCGATAAGTATGGCTCCTGGTGGAGAAATATCCGGCGTAACCATCGCCTTGGTGGCGCCCCACACGGCATAGGCCGCCAATCCTACTGCGTCCATGATCGAAACCAGCCGTCCAAAACGGTGCAGGTTATTTCGAAAAAGCGCTCCAACAACCGTAGCCGCTCCAATCAAAATCAGGTACAACGGATGCCTCAGGATCGCAGGCACACCGTCCTGGATAAAAATCCCATCACGCAACAAGGCGCCTCCCACCGCCGCCAAAAAGGCCAGAAAGAAAATCCCCACGATATCGTAGCCCCGGCGCACACCAACCAGTGCCCCCGAAAGCCCGACAAAAAATGTCGCAGAGAAGTCTATCGCCGCTGGAAGAACAAAGTCGCTCGTAGCCATGCTGGTGAAAAAGCGGGCAGTAAAGCGGCTTTTTTCAGGTGGGAAAGCTCCAAAGCAAAGAATCGTCTCGGGAAACAATTATGTCACAGGAAACATTATCCTGGGATTGCCCGTTGCACATCGTCGCTTAAATAATGTATGTACCTTGATTCTATGAGCCAGCGTTCGAAACGGGTTTTCAAGTATATCGGGATCATTGCCGGTCTTGGTGTCGCTGGCGTTGGCGCCGTCGCTGTTTACTTCACCCGCCCTGCGGTCCAGAGGGAATATGCATTGGAGATATTGAGAAAACAGGGTATCGCTGCCGAAATATCCCACTTGCAAGCCGGACTTGGTGGAACTGTCGAATTCAATGGGCTCTCGCTCAAACTCCCCCAAGGACTCGTCCAGTGCAAAACCGGCAGCATGGAAGTTGCCCCCTTTTCCTTGCTAAGGAATCAACTTGTCATCAACTCCATCAATATATCGGGCCTCACCATCGATCTCACCCAGAAAGCCTCGCCCTCCCAAGATGGCCACTCTTCCCAGCCATCAACGCCAAAGAAGCCTTCCGATTTTTCCGTATTCATAGGGGAAGCTGCAGTTGCCGGCAATATTCGTACTACTGAGAACCAAGACTATTCATTTTCCTTAAAAGGCAGGAAAATTGATTCCTCGCGGGGTGGAGAAACCTTTTTCACTATCAGGGAAAATCATGCCACGCAACGAACGGTGGACGGCAATGTGAGCCTCTCGTTTGGCAATCCGCTCCGGGAAATTCCCGTTACCATCGACAGCATTCTGGCAACTCAACCATTGGTCGGACTTCAAGCCACTGTCGCAGATCCTGCGGGTAACGTGTTTTCCCTCTTTTTAGAAAGTTCCCCCTCGAATGCCGGACAAAAATGGCGGACCTCAATCACTCCTCGTGGTAAAAACCCCATTCTTAACTCCACTGGGCAGATCACCGCAACCGGTGTCATAAATACAGAGCTGAAACTCGACTTCGACAGCAACACGCTGGGATTGCTCGCAGACACCAGCAAACTTCCGAACACCCGATTCACCGGCACTGCCAGCATCAACAAAGTCCCGGGAAAGGACTGTGGCATACAATTTTCATTTGAAGGCAACATTGCTGATTTCGGAAAAATCAATCCGCTCCTGACGACCCTCCCCTCCCTCGGCTTTAACCTCCAAGGGAATATCTCGGGAACACCTCAATTTCTCGATATCGCCTCGTTTGACTGTGCCATCGGCCCCGCCGGAAAAGCATCCTTTGCCCGGCTTAAACTCACCCATCCAGTCAAAATGGAAAAGCAGGGAGAGGCTTGGCTTCTTCCTGCCAACGCGGATGATCTCATCGCCCTGACGCTCAATCGGCTGCCCTTGACGCTCGCCAATGCAATTCTCTCCAAGGATCTGGAAACTTGGCGTATCGAAAACGGCAGCGTAAGCGCTGATCTCCTGCTGGCTGCCGACGGCACGGACTCCATGCGGTTACGCACCAAGACTCCGCTCCAATTGGAAAACCTGGCCATATCCAACCAAGGCAAACCCTATCTTGAAAAAATCAGCGGAAAAATCCCCCTTTCCTTCAACATCAATCCGAACATCTGGGAACTGGATACAAAAGATGCTGATTTTCGCACAGGAAATCGCCCCCTGGCAGACATCACGGGCAAGATATCCGCGCCACGAAACAAGCCTGCCAGCTTCGACACCACCATCACCATTCATTCCGACGCCCTGGCATCCCAGCCGGCATGGTCGGATATCTTGAGATCCTTCGCTGGACAAGACTGGCGAGCCAATCTTGTCACGTCCGGTACCATTGCCAAGGGAATCATTTTCGAGAACGCAACACTCACGGCTGTCCAAGGTGAAAACAGCCCGCTCTTGCGCAGCATTCTCCTGCAACCTTTTGATACGGCAAACCAGCAGGCCTCGGAAGGCCGCCCGTTGCTTCGGGCGGAAGCCGAGAATTTCCCCTTGGCCCTGGCTACCCCGTTTGCCGGCGGTGCAACATTGGGGGGCACTGCATCCGGCACAGTTAATCTCACCAAAAATCCCGGCAGCATCTACGTCGAAACAACTGCGGACACTCCCGTCGTTCTTCACTCCGTTTCCTTCACCAGCAAGAAAGGAAAGCCCCTTTTGAAAAATCTGCACCTCGAAAGCCAGGCCAAGGTGAATGCCTCTATTGGCGGAACTGGTGCATGGTCTGTGGATTTCTCCAACGGGAAAGTTGATGCCGGAGACGGACGTCCCCTCGTCGGAGCACTTGCTATCTCTTGGGACGATGGCTTGAAATCGGTTTCCGCCGATCTCTCGGGTGACCCGACCCGTTTGCTCAGCCAACCACTCCTTGGCAACTTCGATCAACTCGAATCCGCCAACCTCTCTCTCAAGGGAAAATTCAACTCCACAGGCGCCTGTGACACCAAGCTCTCCCTGGAAAACATTCGCAGTAAAAACAGTCTAAACCCTATTTCCAGCATAACACTCGCGACCATCGGGGACTTGTCACTCGCGTCGCCTCTGCTGAACATCCCAATTCAACTCAATGGTCCAACCGGATTGAGCGATTTACATGCCACCGTCACCAATCCTTCTGGAAAGAAATGGGACATAGGCATCCATGGGGACAATCTACATGTTGGCGACATCGCCCAACTAGTGGCCACGTTCACGCCATCATCATCCACATCTGATACAACAACACCGGGCGCCGATACAAACAAGCCGGATACCTCTCCTTTCTGGGAAAAACTGCCTGCCGAAATTGAGCTTGGTATTAAGAAAATCATTACACCAAGCTTGCTCATCGAAAACACAACCGCCTATGCCTCCATCACCCCGGAGACCATCACTTTGGACAAGCTGGATGCCAGGATCGCAGACGGGAGCATAACCGGAGATGCCAAACTTAATTTCAACAACAAGGATCCCTACGATCTCTCCGGGCAGCTGTCCCTTACCCGACTCCCCTTCTCGAATATCATCTCTCTATTCAGTGCGACATCGACCAACTGCCTGGATGGACACTTCGACACCAAGATACAATTTTCCTCCCTTGCTCCAAATCATAAAAAACTGGTGGAAAGATTGGTAGTCGACCTGGATTTCAACAGCCAGAACGGACGGGTTCGCGCCTTTCAGATGGACAACGATCTCGTTCGCACCACAGGGAATTTGGCCGACCTCGCAGGCGGGGTCGCTGATATCGTCGGAGGCTTAACCGCCAACCCTCGTACGGAAAAACTTTCCCAACCAATCAGGGCCTTTAGCAAAATTCAGAAATATCTCTCCGATTTTCCCTATGAACAAACCTCGATTCAGGCAAATCGCACTGCCACCGGAGACATAAAAATCACCAAGCTATTTTTGCAAAACGATCAACTGCTGATTCAAGGCAATGGCGAGATCAATCACAGACCCGGCCTGACCTTTGGAGATAGTCCACTCACATTAAATGCCCAGCTCGATGCCAAGTCCGATCTCGCCGTCGGACTCAATGACTTGAAGCTGATCAGGGGTGATGTGCGGGCGGACGGTTATTATCCAGGACCGGATTTCTCATTAAGCGGTTCATTTAACTCACTCCAAAACAGCCTGCTTTCAACTCTGCTAAAATCAGCTCAGGGCCTCGCCTCGCAAGCTGGCATCAAGCTGAATTTACAAATCCCATCTGCAACGTCTTCCGACAACAACGAGGAGCAAAGGAAAAATCCGGCAGACCGTATAATCGAAACAGGTGATAATATTTTGAGGGGATTCGGGATTTAGCACAAAAATCCTTTTACATCTCTTCGCCCACTCCCCGTGCCAGCAACTCATTCACCCATCTCCGATGAGGGCCTGATAGCGTAATTCCACCCAGATCGGATAATTGCACCCACCTCAACTCTGGATCCTTCGCAATTACTTTTTCCATCACTGGCATCCATCGGCATTGGTAAATAGTCTCCTCAATCTGCTGGTTGGAAATTGCCCTTCGTTTTTTTGCGACAATATCCTCATCCAATAGAATAGCGACCAATGGTTCAGCCAAAGGAAGCTCGTACATACCAGAAAGTCTTTTGGCAGCCGCCCCATGCTGGCGCAGCAACAGTTTTCCGTCATGGATCAGCCACAAACGCTTCAGAAAAACACGTTCCGTGATCCGTGGTAGAAACCGTGGAAAACGTTCCGGGTCGCCATCAGCCGCCCCGGCACAAAAATTCACCACCGGGCACATCGTACAAAGCGGTTTTAGCCGGTAACAAATAGTCGCCCCCAATTCCATCATGGCTTGATTATGATCCCCGGGAAAAACGGGACTCACCAAAGCCTGGGCCAACGGGTCCATTGCCTTGACTGCAGTACCATTGTCTTTGAACATCCGGTCATCGGCGACGAGCCGCGTCAATACCCGGATTACATTCCCATCCACCACCGCCACGGGATCGCCGCAGGCGATGCTGGCAATTGCTGCCGCCGTATATGGACCGACTCCCGGCAAAACAATCCACCCGTCTGCTGTTTTCGGGGGCTCCGGCATTTCGGCCACCAAACAAGCCAGCCGATATAAGTTTCTCGCCCGGTTATAATACCCCAGTCCCTCCCACGCCTTCACTACCTCTTCCTCGGTAGCTTGAGCCAGTGCCTGAAAATCCGGCCAACGCAGCATCCACTTTTCAAAATACGGCAATACTGTATCCACCTGAGTCTGTTGCAGCATAAACTCCGACACCACTGTCTTATAAAGAGATGGCATATCTCTCCATGGCAACAGCCTGTGATAGGCATCATACCATGCGTGCAACGCCTTGTGGAAGGCATCGGCCTGGGAAATCAATCTTTCTGCCACAGGTGAAAACACGCGTGTTTTGGTTTGAGAGGAAACAGATTTATGCCAAACCGTGTGTCATATGGCAAAAAAGGCAAAACCTGATTCCGATGCGCCTGCACCACGCGCGCTCTACACCATTACCCTTACTCCCGAGCAGATTAAAAAACTCGGTGACTGGTGCAGCCGTAAACTTTGGGTTCCTTTTCCTGTCGAATACAGCGTTTTCGCCTATAAAGACGACAAGGTCAACGTCGTCGCCTACAAATCCGGCAAACTCGTTATTTCGGGAAAAAAGACCGAAGATTTCGTCACCAATGTCCTTGAACCCGAAATCACCAAAGAGGCCCTCCTCGGCTACGACGAAGTTCATCACCCCGACTGGTATGAAGACCACGCCGGTCTTGACGAATCCGGCAAGGGCGATCTCTTCGGCCCTCTCGTTTCGGCCTGCGTTATCGCCACCGGTGACATGGTCCGTTCATGGAAAGAGGATGGTGTCCGCGATTCCAAAGCGATTGGCTCCGACCGGGCCATCCTTGATCTTGAGAAGAAAATCCGCAAGACCCCTGGTGTCATCGTGAAAGTCGTCTTCACGAACATGGAAAAGTACAACACCTTGTACCGCCAGTTCGGCAACAACCTCAACAAGCTCCTCGCATGGTATCACGCCACGGCGTTGGAAGACTGCCTCCCTCGTTTTGAGACCGAACACGGCAAGCTCCCCGACTGGGGCCTGCTCGACCAGTTTTCCAAAAGCCCGCTGGTTCAGACCGAGCTCAAGAAGCGCAAAATCAAGTTTGACCTGAGAATGCGTACCAAGGCTGAATCCGATCCTGTGGTTGCTGCCGCCTCGATTGTTGCCCGGGCCGCCTACGTTCGCGCCATGAAAAATTTGGCCGACGAAGCCGGAGAGAAATCCCTGCCCAAAGGTTCGGGAGCGCAAGCCAAGGAAGTCGGTATCCGCCTCGTCGAGAAATTTGGCCCTGCTGCCTTCGGACGTTTCGCCAAGCTCCATTTCCGCACTGCCTATGAGTGCCGCGGAATGGAGCCACCCAAGCCAAAGACGGCATGGGTGAAGCGGTAAATTGATTATCACTGCATGGGGTACCAACTTTACATTACTCGCCGCAAAAGTCGGCTGGATACCGGGAACGATATTTCGAGGGATGAGTTCATTGCCTACGTAAGTGGCGATCCCGAATTTAAATATCCAAGCGAAGTGGGTGAGGATTATGCCGAATGGAACAGTCCAGTCACAGACTATGAATCATGGTTATGCTGGGATGATGGGTGTATCCATACCAAAAACCCATCACCAGAGTTTATTGATAAAATGACGGTTTTGGCAAAAAAGCTGGATGCGCGTGTGCAGGGAGATGATTTGGAAATCTACGAATCCTCCACCCAGATTACGCCATCGACAAATTCCAACGACTCTCTGAATGCATCTAGACCATTTTTTGTCCTTAAAAAGTCACGACTGTCTATCGACGGAGAAAATCTTATTCGCAGAAATAAAGACGAAACCATTGTTGCTTCCTTTGAATTGTCAAACATCGAAAAAGCTGAAATTAGAAAAGGGATAGAACCTATTTCAGTTGGAATACTTCTCGCTTCCATTGTTCTGGCCTGGGTCTGTTTTTATTTTATCCCGCATCCCATCTGGCGTTGGACAAGCATAGCATTTGTATTTTTGGCAATCCTGTCGTTACTTGCCATCCAGAAATCCACTCTCTTCATTCAAACCAAACAAGGAGGAGTGGAATTTTTATTGTATGACCAACCCGAGGACACCAATGCGTTCGCCGTCGTGTTAACGTTGATGATTAACGCAAGAAAAACGTCTCCCAAATAATTTCAATGTCTCGCCTCATCCAACATGACCGTCGTCAACTTGCCAAATATCCAAGTCTGCTTGGAATTGACGAGGCAGGTCGTGGATGCTTGGCCGGACCAGTTTCTGCCGGAGCTGTTTGGTTGGATGCCACATTTTTTTCCAGCAAACTACGTCGTCAGCTAGCCGGCACCATCAACGACTCCAAAAAACTTTCTGCCGAAGATCGGGATGAGATTTACCATATAATCCTGGGTTGGGAAGAGCGTGGTATGATCCGTTGCGCCACAGCCATGGCGGATGTAATGGAAATTGACGCCTACAACATCCTGGGGGCCACCCGTCTTGCGATGCATCGTTGTGTGCAGACATTAGTGGAGTCCCATGAGGGCCCCTGTCCTTTTGCGACAGCCGCCTCGGGAGATGACGTTCCACTGTTTTCGGACAATGACGTAGCATGGCCTCGAATGCTGGTGGATGGAAAACCTCTCAAACCATTTGCCTGGCAACATCACGCTCTCGTGGGTGGAGACGGGAAGAGCCTCTCCATCGCCATGGCGTCCATCCTCGCCAAGGTTCGCCGTGATCGGTTGATGGAAGAACTGGACAGGGCGTATCCGAAATATGGATTTGCGACGCACAAAGGCTATGCTACGCCAGAGCATATTACCGCAATCAAAGCACATGGTCCCTGCCCTGAACACCGCCCGCTATTTCTTCGATCAATCCTCAACAACCCCGAAGGGCAGGAAGAGGATCATCTGGAGTTCTCATTCTAAATTACGAATTAGGAATTACCAATTACGAATGGTTTTTGCATCAAACTCCCCCTCACTTTTCATTCGTAATTCGTAATTTTCCATTCGTCATTCTTTAATTCCCTTTGCATCTCTCAAGCTTTCCCGTATCAGAGATGCAATGATTCCTACTCAAAACCTGCGGGTCAGGGAGACCATTCGCCTTCTGGATCCGCATCAATTGGAAACACTGCTGCCAGTCCCGCCCGAGGTGAATACCACGGTGGCGACGGGACGGGATCAGGTACGGCATATTTTGGACGGCACTGACCCGCGCATGCTCGTAGTCATCGGCCCCTGCTCCATCCATGACCCGGTGGCTGCGCTGGATTATGCCCGCCGCCTGGCCAAATTGCGCAAACGATACGCCGACACACTCTGCATTGTCATGCGGGTTTATTTTGAAAAACCGCGCACCACGCTCGGCTGGAAAGGACTTATCAACGATCCATACCTCAATGGCACCTATGACATCGAAGCCGGATTAAAAATCGCCCGAAAACTCCTTATCGACATTAATGCGCTCGACCTCCCCGCCGCCACGGAAGTGCTCGATCCCATTACGCCGCAATATATCGACGATTTGATCACATGGGCTGCCATCGGAGCCCGTACCACGGAATCGCAAACCCACCGCGAACTGGCGAGTGGGCTCTCCATGCCCATCGGATTCAAAAATGGAACCGACGGCTCTTTACAGGTAGCAATCGATGCCATGATCGCGGCCCAATCTCCGCACAGCTTTCTCGGCATGGATGAGGATGGCTTCACCGCCATCATTCGCACGACCGGAAATCCGCACGGACATGTAGTCCTACGCGGAGGAAAAAACCGGACTAACTACGAACCTGAAAATGTCGCCGAGGCAGTCACGTCACTGCACAAGGCCGGGCTGCGCGAGATGCTGATGGTCGATTGCAGCCATGCGAATTCCGGCAAGAAACATGAAAACCAAGCACATGTCTTCAAGAGCGTCATCGCCCAGCGCAAGGCGGGAAACAAAGCCCTCTCCAGTGTAATGGTGGAAAGCAACCTTTATGCCGGCAATCAACCGTTGAGCAGCGACCCCAAGACATTGCAATACGGTGTCTCTATCACCGACGCCTGTATTGACTGGGAAACCACAGAAAACCTGCTGGAATTTGCCTATACCGAATTGAAAAAGTAAAACCAACACCTTCCTTGACCGAATTTTCCATGAAAACGCTTTCCAACAAAACCATCTTCATCACCGGCGCCACCTCCGGCATTGGCCGTGCGCTGGCCATCCGCCTAGCCCAAGCCGGAGCCAATCTGGCCGTGTGCGGACGCTCTAAGGACAAGATGATTTCCTTATTGAGTGAACTGAAGTCCTCCGCTGCTGGAAAAGTATTTGGCCAAGCTTTTGACAGTACTGACACTCCCGCTGTTCGTCGCTTTGTCACAGAAGCCAGTGAGGTCATTGACACACCGTCTGTCTTGATCAATAATGCTGGCGCCAACCTCGGCAAAGCCACTGTCGAGAAATTAAACGTGGATGATTTCGATGCCATGTTCGCGCTCAACTGCCGCTCCCAGTTGGTTTTCACACAAGCAACACACCCGCTAATGGTGGCAGCAGGCGAAGGACATGTTATCAACGTCGTCTCGACTGTCGCGTTATTCGCAGGGGAAGCCTTAGCCGGATACACTGCCAGCAAGGCAGCATTCGACGCTTGGACCAAGATTTACCGCAAGGAAGCACGTCTTCAAAATATCCGCGTCACGGCTGTTTATCCCGGCGGCACCGATACGCCATTTCGCACCAATACCCGCCCTGACTACATGCGTCCTGAAACCGTTGCCGAGGCAATCTATCAGATCATCATCATGCCATCAGATGCGACGGTTCACGAACTGGTCATGCGCCCGCAGGTAGAGACGAATTTCTAAGACAGCTAAAAACCACTATTAAATAGCGCAGGTTAGTTGCATAGAGAAATCATTTGCCGCCAAAGGTCACAAAGAGCGCAAAAGACTCAGCCAATGATTAGTATCTGTTGCCAGAAATAGAATGAAGCATGAGAGACTTATCTTTGCGTTTCTCTACGGCCTTTTGCGGCTAAAAATGTGTCCTACGTTAATTTAATATCCCGGTTGCTGATTTTTGCCGGGAAACGAGATGAAATTTTCTCGGGAACGCTGTCATTATAAGATGAACTGCGTCCTTCAATGATCAATTTGCCCGCCGGATCCAAAGTCACAAAAGCAAAAAGTGGGTCGCGGTAAAAGTAGGCCCCTGACGAATAGGCATAGGTCGCGCTATTCAGCATGAAATAGTGAACCCCATTCCGTTCACCGTAGCGATCATCATGGTCATGCCCCATGAAGGTCGCGATCACCTTATCAGGGCGGCCAGCCTTGCGCTCCGCATGATTGGCCTTGTCAAAAATATCCAGAACCTCGTTCGCATTTCCAATATCATCAGAAAAATCGCTAAGGAAAATCGGCTGATGCATGAATACCAAGGTCTGCTTTTTCGTCTTGGCCAAATCATCAGCCAGCCAGCGTAATTGCTCTGCATCACAATGGCTGATGGCCTTGCGAGGATGTCGGCCCCAGTTGCCTGAAGCGTAATCAATGTAGGCGCCATCTTCCTTTTTAATGCAATTACGGTCCAATACCACAAAATGAAAATCCCCCTGATCAAAGGAATAATAGGGTTTCTCCATGTTCCAAATTTGCATGATGGTTGGCTTGTCGGAGGAATCCATGTCGTGATTGCCCAACACATGGTATTTCTTTCCCAGATACCGGTTCCATTCCTTCATCAGAGGTTCCGCTCCCGTGGATCGGCATAGGTCCCCGCACTGGATAATAAAATCCGGGTTTTGCTCAATGCAGGTATCGATGAAAACCTTCAGGCGTTCCACTTCCTCGCGCGTTCCCCATTGCCGATGATGCAGATCACTAATGATGCCAAATCGTATCTTCTTCCCCGATGGTTGCTGGGATTCAAAACCGAACACATGAGGGGCGGTCAATATGCCGCCACCGACAATACTAACAGTTTTTAGAAAGGAACGCCGGGTGTGCATCCTTTATAGACGAATTTCCCCAGGGAAAGTTCCGAGGAAAATCACCCCCGGAGGGTGTCGATGCTTCGCGAATAGATAAGTAAACGAGGAAATCGACAGGATCACAGGATGAACAGGATTCGCTACACAAAGACGAGACAGGGACAACTCGCCGAGTCGCTCGCTGGAAATGGGAGAAATTCGTCTGTTAATAAATTCAATCGTCCCTCGACGAAGTAACCTTACTCATCAACTGGTGAATTCGGGAAAATCCTACTTTTCCTTCAATGACTCGAACAAATCCAGGTAAGCCTGTACCCGGCTCTTTCGGGAGAAGTTTTCGACAGCATAAGCATGGACCTTGGCGGAAGCTTCTGAACGAACTCTTTCATCCAGCAGCAATGGCAGCAGTTTTTCTATAAATTGAGGCTGATTGCCTGCCTCGACAACAATGCCACCACACTCAGATATCCCAACTATATCGTAGGCTACCGAAGGGAGCCTGTGTGAGTGAGCTTCGACAAGGAAGTTGGATAATGAGTCACTCCGGGAAGTGAGGACCGCTAGATCAGCGGCGCGGTAAAGTGGACGCGGATCTTTATGGAAACCGACAAACTTCACCCGGTCTTCCAAGTAGTACGCCTTGACCAAGGCCTCGCACTCGGGACGGGCAGTGCCATCTCCAGCCAGCCAGATTTGCCACTCCCGGTCCTTCGGCAATTGGGCGGCTATCTCAACGAGCTCCCGTTGATTTTTCTCCGGACGAAACATGGCGACACAAACCGCCACCAGCGTCATAGAGGATGCTCCGAATTTCTGCCTGAGGGCAATAGCTTCATCATCCCGCGTACCCTCGGGAGCAAAGACGAGGGAGTTATAAATGACGGAAATTTTTTTTGCAGGAATACCATAGGCTTCCGTCAATAGGTTGGCGGCATTTTTACTATTGGAGACAATATGACGAACAACCCGCAATGAGCGGCGAAAGAGCAGCGGCAAATGCTTCCCAGTGCGCATGGTGCCGATGACCGGAACACCGGGAAAGGCACGCTGAAGACCACCCGCCCGGCAGTTGGCCATGCGCCCCATGCAGAGGATAATATCCGGGGAAAACTCGCCAACAACACTGGCCAGATGCGGGGCAAACCAATCCAGTCCAAGGTTGAACGGCTGCAAAATCCGTCGCAGGACTTTTTTCGAAACCGTATTATCCAGTACACCTCCGGGACGAAAAGTAAGCAGCATTACTTCATGCCCGACATCGGCAAAATCATTGGCCAACAAAATTGACTGCCGCTCAGTGCCACCGGAGCGAAGATAATCTTGGATGATGGCAATGCGAGCCATGTCAGCAGTTCCTATAAGTTGTAGTAATTTTTCAGGTAATCGCGGACCATGAATCGGGGTGCAATCCGCGCAAGGAGAGGACCCAACCTGGCTTGCCAAACGTTTCCGGCAACAACAGTCGCCGAACGATTGCGCTTGAGAGTTTTGATGAGGATTTTGGCGGCATGCTCCGGCGGTGGGCCTGCCTGTAGGTGCTGTTCCACCCGCCGCCAGACTCGGTCTAGCCTGGAAGGGCGAGCATCCTTGTCTTGTTCTTCCGGGACAAAGCGCCGCATGGCATTGTTAAACCCCGTCGCATAATCACCGGGTTGAAAATCAATGACGACAACTCCCGAACCCTCTGCCTCAATCATGAGCGCGCGGGAGAAAGCAGAAAGGCCCGCCTTCGCCGCCGAGTAGGCACTCATGAAAGGAATGGGATAGTCCCCCGCCAACGAGGCCACATTGACAATGGCTCCGTTCCCACGTTCGCGAAACATCGGATAAAAAGCCCGGCAAAGGGCAACAGGACTGGCAAGAAGAACACGCCATTGGCCACCCAATTCATCGGAAGGAAATTCTTCAAAGGGACAGAAAGTGCCATTCCCTGCATTGTTAACCAAGAGGTCGAGTTCCGGAGCCTGCTGACGAATGCTGACTATGCAGTCGACTATGGATCTGGGATTATCGAGATCAAGGGCGAGCGGCCGAACGCCTTCCGGCAGGCGGGTACCATCACGGCTGGTTCCCCACACGGTGACTCCTTGCGCAACAAGGGCCAGGGCAAAGGCTCGCCCAAGTCCGCCGCTTGCTCCGGTAACGAGGGCCTGACGATAGGGAAACATGCGGGGAAACCTTCACATTAGGCCCCTACCCTTCAATCCTCAAATTTTGTTTATCAGTACCAATGCTGCATCAGGCCTATTTTTTCTTGGAATCAAGAAAAGCCAGTACGTCTTCCGCCTGTTTGTCGGTAGCTGCAGCGTAATCAACCCAGACACATTTGCCGTTTTCGAACAGATAGGCCTGGCGCTTGGCCAATCCCGTGATGCCAGTGGGCACACCAAAGGCGGATACGATTACCTTCTCCTTGTCCGCAAGGAGGCTGAAGGGAAGTTTGTATTTTGCCTGAAAGGCTTTCTGCTTTTCGGGTGTATCGAGGCTGGCTCCTAGGATTTTCACACCCCGTTTTTGCAGCTCGGCATAACCGTCGCGCAGACTGCATGCTTGTTTAGTGCAACCGGGTGTATCGGCCTTGGGATAAAAATAAATCAAAAGATAGCCTTTGCTCCCGTAAGCCTGAAGTGAAAGCGGCTTCCCGTCCTGGTCAGGGGCAGTCGCATCGGGAAGCGGGTCGCCCACTTTGAGTTGGGCCGCCGTGGCGGAGAGAGAGATGGCACAGGCGGCAAAAGCGAGGAGGAATGTCGGCATGGGAAAAATGATAACGGTTCGCGAAAAAGTGCAAACGCCAGCCTCATTCATCCATCACCAGACAAACTCGGCCATAACCCAGTTGTGGTCAGACGGCCAGGGCATGTCATCGCAAAGGAACGGCTCATCGCCGGGATACGGCGTTTTCTCCTCGTTGATGAAATAGAATTTGGGTCCTACGACCCAGGCGTTGGCCACCTGAAAGTTTTTCATCGAAGCCGTGGCATAATAGATGAAATCAATGCGGTCCCGCTCGTCGGACTTCGGGGTCCACGAGGTGGTTTTCTTTCCATCGGCAATCGCCGGCCAAGTGAACCCAGGATGTGCAACTTCATCAGGGTAAATCACACGGTAGGCATCAAGAAAACCAGCCTTGTGCAGCGCGATGCTGTTATCCCAAGGCAACGCCACACCATAGTGTCCAAAGGAATCCTTGGCTTTCCCAGTCCAATCAAGATGCGAACCTTCGTTGAAATCACCTGCCAGAATCACCTGGCGTCCCTCAGCAGCTTCCTGCGCGGCAAATTTGAGAAATGCCTCGATAGCCGGGCCACGCTTGGACTTACGGTTGTAAGCAAGTATCTTGTCTGCATCCTGCTCGCGATCAGGCTCACCATCCCTATCGGCATCAATCATCTTAAAGTCAGGCGATCCGCCATTGTAACCGCGAATGAGATTTAGCCCAAAATAACGGTAATCCAGATGGGCTGCACAGACTGTTGCCTTGAGATCGCCGGGAAGCGTAAGGCGCCAGGCAATTAATGAGCCGGCATCGTTGGGAATCGCATCATCAAAAACAGACACCACGGATTCAATCGGATAGCGGCTGATGAGAGTCACATCCCCGCCCCCAAACTGGCCATAGAAGGTTTTCCCGGGCGCTTTCTTTTTCAGAACATCCAGCAACTTCGTTGTCCAATCGACTTTCTTATAGTTGCGGATTTCCGAAAAGGCAGCGATGTCGGCATCACTGGCCAGAATGGCATCCGCTATTTTTTCGACACCATTGGCAACCGAGGTTCCCTCCTGCCAGACATTGAGGGCGAGCAACCTTACTTTATGTTGATCGGCAGATTTTTCATTCGACTTGCATCCAGTAAAGGCAAGTGCCGCCACGAGCAAAACAGACGTAAAATAAAAGAGTGTTCTCATGTGCATGTTAAACCTCTTCAGGAAAACAATCCCCTGCCGTTTACCAAGATAAAATCTTGGGCAAATCTAAAGCCGCGTAGAAAAACGCGTGCCTTTGCCTTCTATTTGTTATCTTCTCCTATTGGATTGAACCAAAAATAGAGAATGAGGCAAAATTTTGCTCAACCGCGGCCAACTCCGGTTCGCTCATGGCACTGTCGCTGCTACGGATGTTCGCGACAAGCGCAGCCAAGGAGGTCTGAGGATCTGTTTTGGGGGCAAGGGCATTCGGGGCAGTTTTTTCAATTGGCCCAGAAGGAATAATCTGGGCTTTTTCCTGTGCCTCTCCTCGACTAGATATAGTCAAAAAGGCAAAGAAGGCGCAAATTGCCAGCAAGGCAGAGAGTGAAAGATATTTCATGTCCAGAGTCAGAGAAGATTTTAGCCAAGGCCTTTGTTTATTTCGTTTGGAGTTTTTGCTGCCTTCTAGTCTTTCGATGAATCACGAGGCCGAGCAAAAGCACCCCTCCGCAGATTATTCCGTATGTCGAAGACTCGGGAACAGGAGAGGCAGTCCATTCAACCTGGATTGTCCCGTTTACTCCTGTTGTCTCATTCAGAGAAAAACTCCCGGCATCAGCGCGGGTATTTACATACGAGAGAGCAAGCTGGTTGGCGAGTCCGCTCAGGTCTGCAGCGCTACTATCAACAAGGATATTCCAAGTTCGGTTTTGTTGCCAGAAGGCGTCATTGAAATCGACGTTCCCGGTAAACTGCATTGAAATGATAGCCTGCCCGGAAACAACGCTCACGCCTCCATCAACCAGTGCAGCGGAAAATTTTGTCGCATCCGTGTTGGTATTTCCATCCAGCGTCCAGATCAGCGTGGAACCATCTTCCAGCGCCAATCCATGAGCAAACTCCACTTGCCCGGTACGAAGAGCCAGAATACCTCCGTTATGAACTACGGTCGCAGCATTGATGGAGGAAATCACTGCATTGAAACGACCGCCATTGTTGATGGAGATCGACGTGGCATTAATGCTGGCAGTAGCAACAAGCACACCTCCGTTGATGGCAATATTTCCCGCGTTGATATTAGTTACACTCAGGGTTCCTGCTCCAACCTTTGCAATATCTCCTGTGCCGTTGATGCCATTGCCAAAGGTGGCATTGAACCCATTTGTATCGATGGTCGAGGTAGAGCTCGCACTCAGTGTCGGAGCAACATTTGTATTCAGGTCAGCTCCCGTAACCCTGACAGTGCCACCCGATAGGTTGAGTGAGTAATTGGAGGTCGTATTATTATAGCGAGCGTTGAGTGAGCTGCCCCCTATCTCCAGTGTGCCACCGCTTAGATCATACGTGCCATCGCCATATCCCGAGATATAGAGCCGGGAGTCATTGGCCACATGTAGAGTGCCGTCGGTTTGGGTGATTATGCTGGTACCGTAATTCACCCCTGTGCCGGTGAAATTATTGCCGTTAATCAACGAGCTGTTGTCTTGGATATTCAGCGTGCCACCGGATATGTTCAATGTACCATTGCTGGCCAATTTGCCTGATTGAGAGCGGCCTATTACATTCAATCCTCCTGCGAGTGTGAGTGTCCCACCGTTTAGATTATACGTGCCACTACCCCCCTGATTCCCGATATTCAGCGAACCATTGGTTGTGACTGTCACAGTACCGCCATCCTGTGTAAAGGTACCTTCGCCATCAAAGTCTCCCACGCGAAATGAACCCGCGACTGCGCCGCCGCTCGTATTTTGCGAGGCATTGACGGTTAGACTGCCGCCTGTCATCACGAATTCACCGGTTGTCCCGGCACCACTCCCTACGCCAAATTCCGCTACCGTGGTGGTTCCCGAAACCTGCTCAGTTGTACCCTCAACGACAAAAGCCGAATCCAGGGCACGAGTTCCCGTTCCTGAAAGTGAAAGCGTCCCAGCTCCTACCTTGATAAATGAGTTTCCTCCATAATCCACCTGACGTCCGCCTGTGCCCGTCATGTTTCCTGAAAGAGTGGCGCTCAGCCCGTTGGTATTGATTACTGAAATGCCGCTCACCAGGCTGACGTTGACGGAGGTGTTCAGATCGTTGCCGAAAACCGTGATTAAGGCAGGAGCTGATACCGCACCACCGAAATTAAAGGTATAGTCGGCAGTCGTGTTGTTATAGCGGGCGTTGAGAGAACTGCCACCAATCTCCAGTGTGCCACCAAGCAGGTTGTAAGTGCCGCTACCGAAACCAGAGATATAGAGATTGGAATCATTTTCGACATGAACAATTCCTCCGGTCTGATTAATGGTGCTCGTGCCATAATTGACTCCGGCTCCCGTGAAGTTGTTACCGTTAATCAGTGAACTACCATCCTGGATATTCAATGTGCCTCCGGCAATATTGAGCGTGCCGTTACTCGCTGCCTTGCCCGATTGAGAGCGTCCGATTACATTCAAACCACCGCCCAATGTGAGTGTGCCATCGTTTAAAGTATAGGTACCCGTACCTCCCTGGTTGCCGATATTCAAGGAGCCGTTGGTTGCAATCGTTACAGTGCCATCATTCTGGGTAAAAGTGCCTGTACCGCCAAAATCTCCCACGCGAAACGATCCCGCGACTACCCCGCCACTCGTATTTTGCGAGGCATTGATGGTCAGACTGCCCCCGTCCATGACAAAGTCGCCAGTCGCGCCACTACCGCTGCCCACGGCAAACTCAACCGCCGTGGTATCCCCGGCAGCATGGTCCACGCTACCGGCAGTTACATAAAATGAATCAAGCGTCCGGGTCGCTCCTGAGAGATTCAGCGTTCCTTCACCAGCCTTGACCAAGGCATTTCCACCGTAGTCAGCCTGATGAGCGCCCTGTCCAAGTAAATTGCCGGTCAAATAGGCTTTTTGTCCGTTGGTATCAATCACCGCCACACCGCCTACCAAGGTGAAATTCACGCTGGTGGTCAGATCATCGTCAATGACCTTGATCATAGCAGGAGTGGCTGCAATTCCGCCAAAGTTAAATGTATAGGTGCCATTTCCCGTGCCGTACTTCTCATGCAAGGCATCTCCACCGATCTCCAATGTGCCACCTGAAAGATTATAGATGCCATTGCCCACCGAAGATAACCAGAGTCCGGCACCGCCGCTGACATGAAACACCCCGCCACTCTGATTCACAACCCCATCGCCTGCCCCATAGCTGGATACGCCGCGATCCCGGTTGCCCAGAATAAACGCAGTCGATCCCGTGCTACCATCCGTCAGATCATGGGCAATCACTTCCACGCGACCATCACCGCTGAGGTTTAGCACGCCATTGGATGCTTCCGGGCCTCCGGCAGCATTTAAATTCAGGCCAAGTGTCGCCAAACTGGTGTGGCCAGCATCATCAGCGTGATCAATCCGAAGGGTTCCGTTTGAGATATTATACTGCCCGCTGCCGCCATCGACACCAATATTGAATGACCCCAGCACAGTCACGGCTCCGCCTGTTTGGTTAACAATGCCGGTGGCACCAGCGGTTTCTCCAATGTGAAAATTGGCATATCGTGTCGTAGCTCCAACAGCCAAGGAGGCTCCATCCGCCACATTAAGAATCCCTCCAACTGTGTCGCCATAGCCTACCCGCAGAAACGCGGTCTTATCGTCATTGGTTTGGACAACAACATCAGCCCCGCTTCCCAAGGTCAAAGTAGAGCCATTATTTACCACGATGGCATTACGATGAGTGGCCGCGTTTGTATTGGGAGTCGTGGGTGCAGTATCAGAGCCGGTGGCAGTCAATCCGGTGGAAACAGTCAGTTCGCCGTCCGAAAGCTGCAGCAGTTTGATTATCGCAGGGTCATCAAGCAAAACAATGCCCGTTGGGTTTGCAGAAATTATAACCTCGTCATCCGCTGCAGGCAGAGTCGGAGTCCAATTGGCACTATTATTCCACTGGTTGTCAGCAGAACCATTCCATGTCACAGTCGAAGCGCCGAGGGGGAGTAAGGACGCCGCGCATAAAAGTATAGCAACAGATAGGGACAATTTGGACTTTTTCATCATGACAGGTTTGACGTAGGGACGCCCCTTGGATACGGAGCGGGACAAAAACGCTTCATTAGTTTTAATAATTTACAAATTAAGATAATCTTTTCCCAAAACATCCTTCCCTCCCAATTTCCAGACACCTTTGAATCCTCAAAATCAACACTCTACCTGCGACAAAGTCATCCCCTCAGGCAAAGCCCCGAACCTCGTCCAAGCACCTCATTAATAGATAAATAAACAGAATACATCCACGAATACCAGAAGGTAGGACATAAGCACCCTCGTTTATTACAAGATAGAAACTGGGTTTTCGAATCCGAAATATGCTTATCCCATGGGCGAAGGGAGAAGCGAATACCCAAAGCCAATGTCATCCCTTTGCCAAAGCCGCGGCCCAGAATCCAGGGACACTTTCGCCCACGGGCGAAACCTTCTCAGGACATTCGGAAGCACCTCCGCCCGTAAGCAAAAATGCCTCGGAGAAACCCTTTCGTCTGTCGCCGCAGGCAGGAGCAACCGCATGATTTTCGTTGCCGCCCTCGCCGCTTGGGGAAAAGGGAAACGAAACTGCCCATGAGGTTCCGAAATGGTCGCACCAAAGGCAGCCCGTTCTCAGGCAAACCCAGTTTTTCGACCTTCCGACATTTTCGCCGATCAGACTCTGTCGGGATTATCTAGAAAACAACTTTGAGGCGAAGGCCCAATACCAGCGCATCATCGATGCTACTACGCCCGCTGGGATTGATGACATATTGGATATCCGGCTGAAAAATCAGAAAATCATTCAACTGGGCAGCATAGGCCAACTCGATAATGGTTTCCCCGGAGGGGTTCTCTCCGGTAAGCGCCTGCTGCTGGCGGGCGTAATCATCGCCGAAATGGCCATAACTGGCCCCGAGAATAAGATTATCCCTCTCCCGCCCGGGAATCAGTCCCTTGTAGGACAAGCCACCGCTCACTTGATAAGGTAGAACCTGAATGCTCTCCTGTGGCGCCAAAATAAAAACCGCCCACAATGACAAACCCTGATCCGACCCGGGCTCTGGTGCATAAACTTTTTGGTCGGCATGAAAGTAGAAAGCGTGGGAAAAACTCTCGTAGCCATTGCCATCAAACCTCGCGACATCCCAATGGGTGGTGTATGCGCCGACAAAGTAATGCCCGGGTAGTCCCACCGTCTTAAGCTGTCCGCTGGGAGTGCGGACTTCCTGCTTGAATAACTCAGGAGTCCAGCCCAACTCAGCAATTGTCGTTATTCCATCTTCGCCCCGGATTCCCCAGCCAATCCCGTTGCGATGCCCATCATAGAGGCGGCTACTCGCTTGATAGACCCCTGCCTTGGCATAGAATTGCTTATCCGGAGAGGTAAACTGCACCCGACCTCCCCACACTGAGCCCGGATAACAGGAAAAGGCTGATGTTGTTGTCAAAGCCTTTGGGGTGCCATCAATCGCATTACTCATATACAGCCCATAAAACGGCGATGTGGCAAAATCATCCCCCATTGCCACACGTCCCAGCTTGATCGACAACACATCGTCAAAAAGCTTTTGCTCCAATGCCAGCGACTGCAGCATGATGGTTTCGACACCATAGTCCTGTTGAACCGGAAAATAATTTCCAATATACTTTCCGGAAAGATCACTGCCATTCCTATCCACCACGCGGACGAGTAGTGATGTTCCGTTAAGTTTGGCAATTTTTTCAAAATCCAACAGCACCCCAAATTCAATACTACCGGAATTGGTGATCCCTTGGTCAACACCGCCATAAGGATTCCCGGCCAGATCCTGTTCGTAGCTCCCGAAAAAAATCACCCCGGAATCTTCCAACTGCGTTCGATAACCGAACCAGTCCCCGGTTAATCCGTCCCCATTCCACCATTGTGCCAATCCCTCGCTGAAATCAGAAAAATCCGCCGTCTCGACAGTTTTGGTTTGTCGATTCTTCAATGTACTGGGATCAACCCCGGCACGTTTGCCTGAGGCATAAGACGATACCGAGAGCAGCGGGATAAGGGCTGCGCAAACGAGAAGC
>JAITVQ010000286.1 GCA_031285745.1 Puniceicoccales bacterium
CTGTCGGCGGCATTCTCATGACCATGTACGATGTGCGCACCAACCTCTCCCGCCAGGTGGTGCAGGAGGTAAAACAGCACTTCCCTGAAATGGTTTTCAATGCGATGATCCCCCGCAGCATTCGCCTCGGCGAAGCCCCCAGCCATGGCAAAACCATTTTCGACTACGACCCCATCTCTCCCGGTGCCGTCGCCTACGACACCCTCGCCAAGGAAGTAATCAAACGGTTCGGGTTGAAATAGAAACCTCCCATTTTTATGAGCAGCGACGAGGAAGAAATTCTTCATGAGCTATGCTCGCTCGAGCCCATGCTGGCCAAGCGGGTGATTGAAAAATTGGAGAACGAGAAAATTCCGTTTGAAGTCGAAGCCGATCACTCGGCACTCAACGATCCTGTCCGCGCTCTAAAACTTTATTTCTTCATGAGCCCCGAAGGATCCAAGGCCGTAATCTTTGTTCCCGAATCATACTTGGACCAGGCAACGGCTTTACTCAAAACAGTCATCCCCGAATAAAGGATTACTCGTTTTTTTATAACACAAAGACCACGAAGGTCTGCACCAAGCTCACAAAAATTCCTTTGTGACCTCTGTGTATTCTTTGTGCTCCTTGTGTTAAGTTAAATGGTCGTCCTATTTCTTATTTCGCGACCCAAACAACAAATATTTCACTGCATCAAAAATTCCCGCGAATTTCTTTTCCCGTCCCAAATATCGCTCCAGCACATAAAACAGATAATAATAAAACCGGCAAAAAGCCCAGACCATTACCCCCAGCAAAACAGCCGTTGTTAAACTCGGTATTTGGATAAAAACCGCCACTGCCGCAGCAATTCCTGCCAACACGAACAACGCTCCCTTCAAATGAATCAACCACGGACTCTTCAGGTCGCTGTTCAATTTTGCCCAGATTCCTGGTTTTGAACCTTGGCTGCATTTGTTTTGGGGAGTCGAAGGGGTCATCGGATAAATAAAAATCTTATGAACCCCTTGGACAATTCCAGAGTCCGGAGATCACCACGTCCTTTCAGTCACACTTGACCCAATAATTCATCTGCAATAATCTTTCCCCATGAAACCCAAGAAATACTTACGCAGTCGGTTAACTTCAGGAGAACTTATAATGGATGGTTTGGGATGGGGAATTCTGATACTCATAACGGCTGGAATCGCGCTACCAGTGTGCCTTTTCTTTGTTGGTCGCCGTCTGATAAATTCCATTGAAATTTCCGATGGCCCACCTGAATTTTAAGTGAAGAGCGGTCAGAGTTGACGAATCAAGCTTGCCTGCCAACCGCGAGAAAGAAAGTTATCGGCACTCACATGGCCAAAGGGCGAGCAGGCAACCATTCCAGTGTCATCGACGCAGCAAAAACACTTGTTGCGTTGCTGGAGGAACATGGCCGGGTCTCGCGGGGCATGATTGAGGCCCGGGTTGGCGCCGGCGGGCACACCATCAAAATCCTGCCATTGGATGGCGCGCTCCGGGTCACCGTGGTCGCCAAGGGGGCCAAACAGGAATTTCACGTCTATGGAATTCCCTTGGACAAGATGAAGGTGCTTCTGGCGGATAAATCGCTAAAAAACTTTTTGGTCAGAATTGCCGAGTAATCGCTGGTCCCCCAGTTCTTCGATTGAGACCACTGGGATCGCCGGCGGGACGTCGGCGATCCCAGTGAAGAATTGCGAGGTTTTGACTATGACATCCCCATGGCAAATTTTCCCCTTATTTAAACATTTCATAGACCCATTATCCTGTCAGTCATCTTTGTGTTTCAAATCGGCAAAGCTCCGATCCACCCAAAAGCTGGAGTGATCTTCAGTGAAAACCTCCCCAGCAACAAAATTTCTTGTCTCACTTCCGTTACAAACCATCCCAGAAATTTGATTTCTCGAGTCATTCACACTGGAGATCACTCCAGAAATTAAATTTCTCGACCCATCTCCGGTGAAGATCATCCCAGAAGTAAAACTTCTGGGGCCATCCACGGTTGAAATCACTCTGGAAATTTAGATTCTGGGGGCATCTCCGATGGAAATGGCATGGGAATTTCAGCAATTTGGCAGCAGTAATGCGTATTTTCACCACAGATCAGGCAAGGACAAGAGCCTAGATAGACCTGAATATGATTAAGATAGATAAAACAAAGATTATCCTGGCAAACATAGGAGTGAGGAGGTATCGCAGAAATCGGCTATCCATCATTTGTCCCTGTCACATTTGGGCCTTTTTGTCCTAAATATGGGTAAAATACTAGATACCATAAACTTTCTATTCTGTATGAAGAGTATTCGAACCTTTGGCTAATTCAATGCTTTATGTAATCGCATAAATGGAGGGCCGAGCTCCTGCGAGGCCGTGGGCAAAGTAATAATAATGGGAAAATAGACATGCTCAACGTCGAGTCCCCATTCCAGAAAATTGCCTGATCCTGATATTCCCTTTTGGCCTCACTATCCTCATTTGGTTACAGTTTCCCAGACGCTCGCCCCTCTATCTGATCTCTTGCTTCAGGGTAACAACGGGAATCATAGGCCGAATTTCTGGAAAAATGGGTTCTGAGTTATTATCAGCTTGTCCACATTCATTCACATTCCATATTTTGTTAGATTAAACTGAATTGTGGATTATTTATCTTTAATTATTAACTTCGTTAAAAATTAATAATTGCTTTAAATGGAAACGTAACTTACCCTCAACGAACAAAATTATGAAACTCCCGCTACAGCCACCGACGTTGGAAGCAATTCTTGGGAATGAGGCAACCCCGGTGGCAGGTTTATTGCAGAAATTCGGACATTTGCCCCCGGAAAAATCCCTTTTTTGGCATTGGGACGAATTGTTTTCGCAGGAGGCCCCGGAGAATTTTTCCATCGAGGAATGGTGGGGAGTCTTGAAGTTGAAACGGTATTTTCAACAGGAACAATTGCCGCTGATCGGGATCGATAAAAAACCAGTCGTATTTGGGCAGCCTGGCACTGTTTTAGAATTTTTATACAAATTGGATAGAAAACTCGGCAGCGAAACCACCCTCAGTCCGGGGGCATTATTTTCGTCCCGCGAAGAACGAAAAATCCACGCCCTTCACACATCTTTTGAAGAAGCCATCGCCTCGACGCAGCTTGAAGGTGCTACTGGAGACCTAGAGGAAGCCAAGATGATGCTGGCCACAGGGAGGCCGCCCAAAGACCCTTTCGAGCAAACGGTCACCAATAATCACGAGGCTTTCCTGTTTTTAAAGCAACGGATCGAGGAACCGTTTACCCCGGAAATCCTACTGGAAACACATCGTTTGGTCATGAACAACCTGCTGCCCGAAAATGCCGATGGCGGAGGTCGGTTCCGGCGTGAGGATGAAAATATCCAATTGGAATCCTATGACAGGCAGGTGCTGTTTACCCCGCCCCCGACAGCCGAATTGCCTGAACGGATTCAAATACTCTGTGACTTTCTCAATGAGGACAGCCCTTACGGCAAATTCATTCACCCGTTGATTCGCGCCATCCTGGCCCATTTTTGGCTTTCTTATGAACATCCTTTTGTCGACGGGAATGGCCGGGTGGCGCGACTACTGTTTTACTGGTCGCTATTGAGGCAGGATTATCCGCTTGCGGAACATATTTCCCTGTCGGGGGCCATTTTTAAAAACCCCTCTCCCTACTATCAGGCCTTTCTTCATGCGGAAACCGATGAGAATGATGCGACTTATTTTGTGATTAACCAGCTGGAGATGATAGATGATGCGCTGGAAACATTTGTGACAACGGCCCGGGAGAAATTAGCCCAATCCGAAGAGATTTTTTCTCAATTTGATCATTTTACCTGGATTAATCACCGGCAGGAGCAGGTCCTGATCCATGCCCTGAAGCACCCCGGGGCCATTTACACCATTGAGTCGCAACAGGGATTCCACCGGGTAAGTTTCGCCACGGCGCGCAGCGATCTGTTGGAGTTGGCCAAAAACGGGTTGCTATTGCTCCGCAAAACACGTCCTCACCGGTTTATTGCCCCGGCGGATTTGCCCGAACGGTTGAAAAAAGCAGCTTCCACGCAGACTCTTTAGTTCGTGGCTGTCCCTTATCTAAAAGAAACCTCCGTTCAGGAATGGTTGGCAGTGCCGGAATCCGTGCGCTGGCTACCCGCCATGGCGACGGCATCGGCAGCCGGGTTGCCCAAGGATTGGTCGTCTTTTTGGACAACTCACGCTTCGGCGTTATTCGAGTCAGGTCGATCCGGAAGGTGGACAGTGTTGATCCCTGATTTGGAAATGACCACGGGAATAAATGCTGCTCAACCCCAACAGGCACTGGCGGAGCTCGCCCACTGGCAACAACAGAATCCGGGAGCACGGCTGGCTGGTTGGCCGGAATTCCAAGGCGGCCTGATATTGTTGATTTCCTATGATCTGGTGCGGGCCTACGAACCGATCTCGGCACAGGCCAAGGATGACTTGGGAACATTGCCTATTATCGCGGGATTTGCGCGGGAGGTGCTGGTCTATGATCATCAGGAAAAATCCGTGACAGCCATTGTGCTGGGAGATCGGCTGGTTGCGCCTTCTCTGGAAGAATTGCATGAAGCCTGCCTGGGGCGTGCCCGGAAATTACTGGCGAAATGGTTGGCTTGTCCCAGGCAATCGGAAAAAGCCCCTGTTCACCCACAGGCCAGCCAGCCCGCTCTGTCGCGTTTGGCTCCCGTTGCCACATTTGACGAGGTTTCCTTCTGCTCGGCAGTGCGCCGAGTTCAGGAATATATCGCCGCTGGAGACACCTATCAGGTGAATCTCTCCCTGCGGCAGAGTTTCCCGCTCACGGTCGATCCCGAACAAATTTACGAGACCCTGCGACGGATCAATCCCTCGCCCTACATGGGCTTATTGCGCACGCCCGGTTTAACATTGGTCAGCGGATCTCCCGAATTACTCGTTCGCACCTGTGGAGATCGACTGGAATCGCGCCCCATCGCCGGAACCCGGCCCCGGGGCAATGATCCTGCCGCCGACCTGGCCCTTCTGCAGGAATTGCTGGCCAATGAAAAGGAGCGCGCGGAACACTTAATGCTGGTGGATCTGTTGCGCAATGATCTGGGCCGCGTCGCCCGGCGCGGTTCCGTTGGGGTGGATGAGTTCATGACTGTCGAGAGTTACTCTCACGTCATGCACCTCGTTTCCCATATTTCGGGCCACTTGGAAACCATGCCTGCAATAGACGATGTGTTGCGAGCGGTCTTTCCCGGAGGCACCATCACCGGCGCCCCCAAGGTGCGCACCATGCAAATTATCGAGGAGTTGGAACCTGTCCGGCGTGGTTATTATACCGGCGCTTTCGGCTGGCTTGGTCTCGATGGTTCGCTTAACTTAAACATTATCATCCGCTCGCTGATAGCCCAAAACGGTGTCGGCCATATCCAGGCGGGAGCAGGCATCGTCGCCGATTCCGACCCCGCCCGGGAATACCGTGAGTCCCTGAACAAGGCACTGGCGTTGGTGCGGGCACTGGAGGAAACCAAATATGAACGCCGCTTGGCTTGATGGAAAAATTGTCGAAGCAAACGCACCGGGAATAGCCCTGACTGATCACGGACTTCTTTTCGGGGCTTCTTTCTTTGAGACATTCAGAACCACGCAACGAAAGCCCGGTTTCATATTGCGGCATCTGCGGCGGCTGGAAAACAGTTGCAACACCATCGGCATTCATCTCGCGGACACGCTGCTGGGGCATGGCGCCCGGTATGCCTGGGATGGCGTGCTGGGGCCCTTGCTGGATGCCAACGGGCTGGATGACGCAGTCATCCGTTATACGGTAACAGCCGGCCCTGCCGAAGGCGGACCCGGCAGCGCCCACTACCTTCAGCCCCACGAATTTTTGCTGGTTCGGCCCCTGCCGCCCCCGGCTGACCGGATCACCCTGCACCTGCTGGAAGGGCGGCGGACCGGCGGCGAATGGCATCCCCGACCCAAAAGCGGAAACTATTTGAACAGCCTCATACGAGCCCAGGAATTTGCCAAACGCGGTGACGTCACTAGCGGAGACGAAGCACTGGTCTTGAATTCGCACGGAGAAATCACCGAAGGCGTTTTCTCCAGTGTATTCTGGTTGCGTGACGGGGTTTGGTCCACGCCCCGGCTGGAGACAGGCGCTTTGCCCGGAGTCGGACGAGAGGTAACCATTGAGGCAGCCAAGCGGCTCGGCTTTGCCGTCCACGAAGTGGCCCAAGGCTTCGAGGCCATCTGTCAGGCCACGGCCGTATTCATCACCAGCAGCGTTCGCGGCATCGTTCCGGTCAGTCGGATTATCGATACTGCCGGGATTATCGTTTGGAATGCCGGGAAGCCAATATCTGCGCTTACCGAGCTGATTGAGGAGTTCGAGAAATTGAGGTAAGGCACATGGAAAAACTGGAGAGACGAACTCCCGCGAGTCCCTCCATTCATTTTTCCGGAACCAGGGCAGTCCAAAGCACTGCGCGCTGGTGCCGGGAAGTGCTGGGACGATATTTTTCGGAAAGGTCGAGTTTCTCGCCAGCCCATTCCCATGCTATGCTCCACCATGGGATATCGTATTCAACACGTCCTACGATCTGGCCAGTATTGTTAATATCGAACGCGTAACTGTGATCGCCACTCAAGGCACCCAAGTCCATCATGCCGGTTTCCTGACTCCAAAAGAAAGCGTGGGTTTTTCCATTCTTGAGAGACGACCAGCCGACCACTTGGTTCAAGTCGTTAATCGCGCTGGCGCGGCTATGGTTACCACCAAGCGTACCCAAATCAATCATCCCATCTTTATCAGTCCAAAGAAAAGCATGCGGTTCTCCCGTATCTGTGTTGGATTCCCCGACAACACAACCATCATTGTTGATAGCCCAGGCTTCGCTATTTATCCCGCCAAGAGTCCCCAAATCGACCATGCCGGTTTTTTCCGTCCAAAGAAAGGCATGATCTTCCTCGGTTTTGGTTTCTGCGGAGCCAACCACCGTACCAGCGTTGTTGATATCAGCCGCCATACTTTTACGGCCGCCCAGCGTGCCTAAAATCTGCATGCCCCGTTCCCGGGTCCAAAGGAAAGCATCTTGTTCAACGAAGATTTTCCCCCGCCACCCCACCACGTCACCCAGATCATTGACGGCACAAGCCATACTTTCTTTTTCCTCCAAGGGTACCAGATCTTCCGCGCCATCTTCCCGGGTCCAGAGAAAGGCGCGAACATTGAGGTCGTCTGCCTCCATCCCTCCCACAATCACACCCGATTGATTGATCCTAATTGCCCAACTGACACCGTTGTTTCCCAAATCCATTGGTTGCATGCCTTGTTGCTTGGTCCACAGGAAGGCGAATTTTTTCTTATCCTTGGAGCGGACCCCCACGACGGTGCCCTGATCATTGATTGCCAGCGCATAACTATATTCCTTGCCGCCTGCATCGAGAAAGAATGCTTTCTCCGGTGACAATAATGTCTGGCCTGCGATAATTAAAACTACCGCGAACAGAATCGCCACCCCGATAAAAAGCCCCCGACGCTTAAGAACCTTGCCGGAAGCCTTGGGTCTGGAAACAGAATGGCCTGTTGTGCTGTTCATTTTCGGCAAACGTAACTTCATTCGGATTTTGGGGCAGTCCAAAGCACCGCTTCATAATGGGGAGGCTTAGTGACAATATATTTGGAAGAAAGGCGAAGTTTTCGCCTGAGTTTATTCCATGCCTTAAGCCACCAGGGATCATCGTATCTAGCGTGTCCCACAATCTGCCCGGCATTGTTGATGTCCCGTGCATGGCTATGATCGGCCCCTGCTGTCCCCAAGTCGACCATGCCAGTTTCTTTGCTCCAAAAGAAAGCATGGGTACTTCCATTTTTGAGAGTCGAACTGCCGACCACCTGATTTGAGTCATTAATCGCCCTGGCGCAACTATAGTCACCACCCAAGGTTCCCAAATCCATCATCCCGTCTTTCTCGGTCCAGATGAACGCATGCGTTTCTCCCTGCTTTGTCAGCGACTCCCCAACGATGCAGCCAGCGTCGTTGATACCCCAGGCTTTGCTACGTGTTCCGCCCAGAGTTTCCAGATCGGCCATGCCAGTTTTTTCCGTCCAGAAAGAGGCATGCTCTTCCCCGGTTTTCGTATTCGCGAAACCAACAACTGTGCCATCGTTATTAATGCCAGTAGCCTCGCTATCATCCCCGCCCAAAGTACCCAAGCTCCGCATACCTCGCTCCTGCGTGTAAAGAAACGCCTGCCGGCCAAAGGGGGAATATTCCACATATCCGACCACATCGCCGCGATCATTGATTGCCCAGGCGAAGCTACTATCCCTGCCCATGGTCCCCAGCTTGGTTGTTTCACCTTTTTGATTCCGAATAAATGCCCGGGAAGAGGTTCTTTCTGCATTTATCGTCCACCCGACGATCCACCCGAAATTATTAATGTCTACCGCATGATCGAGACCTGTCTCTTTCGCATTCATTCTTTGCATCCCACTCAATTCGGTCCACACAAAGGCCACCGTTCGCCCATCCTTGAAAGAATGGGATCCAACCGCCGTGCCCTTGTCATTAATAGCGGATCCCAAACTGTATTGCCCGCCCAGAGTGCCCAGAACGATACCTTGTTTGGGTTGCATGGAGTATATAACGACAATCGCCAGCAGCGCAATAATCAGGCCGACAATGGGTATCAGCTTCCGGGACCGGGACGTCTTTGGAGAAGTTCCAGCCGGCGAAACAGGGCTTGGGGTAGCACCACTCATGTTTACAGGGTGAACAAACAGAACATGTTTAAAATCCAAGGCAATACTGACTGTAAATGGCCTGAATGGGCAGAAGCTTATTCCCGGTCGCTTTTCTTTGCCCATTGCCGGTGGTTTTTGCTTTTAAAAACCCCTTTCACCCCTTTCCTGCACGGGCCATGTCTGAATCTGCCCGTGCCATGATCGAAGCCAGCCGCGTCGCGCGTATCGCCGCGTTGCGCGAACGTCTGACGGAGCAGCTTAAGGGCACCAACCAAATCACGTTGGAAATTGGCTGCGGCCACGGACATTTTCTTGCCGCCTACGCCGAGGCCTTTCCCGAAAAGTACTGCATCGGGGTCGATTTGCTGACAAAACGGATTGAACGCGGCAATCGCAAGCGTGACCGGGGAGAATTCACCAACCTTGACTTCATCAAGGCCGAGGCAACGGAGCTTTTGGAGGCAATTCCCCCTCATATTCACCTTGCCGAGATATTTTTCCTGTTTCCCGACCCTTGGCCAAAAAAGCGCCATCACAAGAACCGCCTGATCCAGGCCGCCATGCTTGACCGGCTGGCCGCTTTATCCCTCCCGGGGCAAACCAGATTGCATTTTCGCACGGACGATGCCGATTATTTTGCGTGGTCGATGAACTTGGTAAGCAAAAATCCCGCCTGGAAGCTCTTGCCGGAAGCCCCCTGGCCCTTTGAGCAGGAGACTTTTTTCTCCAAAATCCTGCCTGTCTATCAATCACTCATCGCACAACGGCAATAAATGCTGCTTATTATTTCTTTTTTCCGCTTCACACTGGAAACTCTCTTTTCCATTCTAGGAAATCTCTCTCATGCGAACATCGTATCGACATACTAAAATCACTTTCACGCTGGGGCCGGCGACTTGCGAACCGGCCATGTTGGAGGAAGTCATCCGCAGCGGAGCCGACGTTTGCCGCCTGAACATGGCTCATGCCGACCACGATTGGGTACGCACAATGGTAGCCCGGGTACGGGCCGCCGGCGCCAAGGTGGGCCGCGATATTCCGATCATGATGGACGTGAAAGGTCCCGAAATCCGCACGGGAGCCCGAACCGAGCCTCTCGAGCTAAAGACCGGCGACGTGGTGGACATGATTGTCGATCCGGATGCGCCCGCCAGCGAGGGCATTCCCGCCATCCCGGTAAATTACCCGCTGCTCGTCCGCGACGTTCCCGAAGGCGGCCTGGTCTTGGTGGACAACGGCCTGATCCAGTTGCGCGTTACGGAAAAAACCAAGGAACGGCTTCGTTGTCGTGTGGAGCAACCCGGGCGCCTGGGGAGCCGCCGCCACGTCAATCTCCCGGGTATTCACGTCGAGTTGCCGTCACTGACAGAGAAGGACCGCAATGACGTCCGCTGTGGCGTGGAATGCGGAATCGACTTTTTCGCGCTATCCTTTGTCCGGAGCAGTTCCGATATCGATACGCTCCGTTCTTTTCTCAGCGAGCTTGGCTCACGCGCCCGCATCATCGCCAAGATCGAAGACCAGTCCGCCATCAATAACCTGATGGATATCATCGATGCCGCTGATGCGTTGATGGTGGCCCGCGGTGACCTCGGCATCGAAGTGCCATATGAGTCTCTGCCGCTTATCCAGAAAAATGCCATCAAGCTGGCCATGACGGCGTGGAAGCCCGTCATTGTCGCCACCCACATGCTGGAGTCGATGATTGAAAACCCCGTACCCACCCGCGCAGAAGTGACCGATGTGTCCAATGCCGTGTTGGAATTGACGGACAGCATCATGCTTTCGGGAGAAACCACCACGGGCAAACATCCGCTGAAGTGTATCGAGGTGATGACACGCATCGCCAAGAAAATGGAAGGCTCCCTGCCGGTAGGTTTCATCGGACATGCGCGCGCCAAACTGGATGCCAATCGCGGTGCGATGGCGCACACGGTTTTTGACGTGGCGAAAATCCAGATTCTGCATGCCGCCGCAAATCTGGCGCTGACCCTCGACAACGCTGCGGTGATAGTCTTTACCCGCAACGGTGACTTGCCCCGGGTGCTGGCCTCGTCACGTCCCCATGGGGCTCCGGTGTTCGCTTTCACGGAAGACCCGGTCATCTTGCGCCGCATGCGCCTGTCCTGGGGAGTAATCCCGTTCCTGCTGCCCTTCCAGGAAAAACAGGTTGATACCATCCACGCTGCCATTGAATGCCTGAAGAAAGAAGGCTGGGCTGGATACGGTGATCATCTCGTGATCATGACCAACGCCATCCTCGACGGTCAGATCATCGATAGCGTCCATCTCCACCGCGTGGAATAAGAAGCTGTTTTTTTTAAAAGGCGCTGAGTTACTTCAGCGCCTTTTTTGTGGACTACTTTTTGGTTTTATCTTCCGGCGATTCCAATACCGAACGGCGCATTTCGTCAGAGGGCAATATATGGAATTCGAAAGGCATGGCCTCTGCATAACCTAATTGCATCGATTGCGGCCCATCCGTCGCTTTCCAGTCGAGCGGCATTACACTCCATCGGCCACTTGAGAAATTTTCTTCATGAAAATTCCATTTTAAGGTCGGGTTGACAACCCACAGGACACTGTGTTCGGGATTTTCCGGAACTGCCCGAAGCAACAAGGCGGGCTTGTCTGTCAGCAAAATCATATAAGGAGTGGTTTTTCCAAAAATCATCTGATCCCAGTAAAATGATTTTCCTTTTTCCCCACCCCAATAACTACCAGAATAGAAACTCTTGGTGTAGTTAGGTCGTTTAGAACTAGCTTGTCCGTAAATTTCCCTTAGTCGCTCAAAACCTTTCACATCTTCTACAGTAATATTATCCGCGTCTAACATATAAGCACCTGGGCCCACCAAATACCCTGTCTGAATATACTTTTTTGCCCCGTCAGGCAGAATAATCGGAGAGGATTCCCCAGTGGAAGGAAGGTGTAATTTTTCCAGTAAAACACGGGCTTCAGCGTTAATCGTTTTCAAGTAACTAAACCGTGCGATTCCTTTAAATAACCATTCGGCAGCCTGCCCACAAACAGACCCTCCAGCGCCTCCTTGCGAATCCTCCAGGGAATATTTCATTATTGTGTAATCCTTGTCTACGCAAACGCCCTCCCGTTCGAAATGAAATTTTGGAATCCAAGGAAAATAATATTCATCGTTTCTCCTGACCAGCCCATCAAGAACCATTGAAACGCCCTGCAAAGGCTGACGAATAGGAAGCGAGGCAGCCGATGAAGCGGCAGGAGACCGTTTTTGAGGACTGGGATTTTTCAGAAAAAAAGTAACTGGCTGAGTCTCCCCTGGGAAATTAATGACGAGCTTTTGCTTCTTGGCACTGTTGTTAAAGCCCTCGAAAGAAATGCTGTGAGCCACCTCCACGGTTGATCCATCACGCCAATAATGGGTAATTAAATTTCCGCTTGAATATACACATCCATCTTCATCAACAAGACAGGCTTGCTTACGGGTAATGGCATATCCACCCGAACCACCCAAACCACTTCCGTTTTGGCCAAGTATGTCTTCTGTCATTTCCGGACAGAATCCTCGTTTTGGATTGGAGAGTGTATACCAAATGCAAAAATTTTCTTTTCCTTCGGACATTACCTTAAAATCCCCCATGCCATTGGGCGGGTTTACTTGCAAGGTTTCAAAAATAAATTGACCCCACTTTTCTTTATGTATCCAGATTTTCATTCGCTGCAAAATATTTTTGAAATCATAAGTCGGGTCTTTGGCTACCTCCACTTTTACGATTTTGACAATGGTGCCATCGGACAATGTGGCTCGCAGTTTATTCTCCTGGATGATCGCAACCAGAGCCAACGTCAGCAACACTGCTAGAACGAAGGCGATGCCCGCTAATCTACGCTTGGGTGAGGGTTTCGTTGAGGTGCGATCTGTAGTCTTCTCAGGCTGGAGTTCCATTTTTCGGCGCTATTGATTGGGCTTGGTCTTGGGAGATACTAATAGGGCCTGGCGCATTTCGTCCGTCGGCAGGATGTGAAACTCAAACGGGATGGCTTCCGCATAGCCTATTTTTATCGATTGTGGGCCATCCGTTTCTTTCCAGTCGAGCGGTATCACGTCCCATTTATTATCGGAGAAATCGCCTCGCATGGAATTCCATTTGGCTGATGCGCCTGAGATCAATAAAATGGCATGCTCGGTATTTTCCGGTGCAGCACGGAATAACAAGGTGGGTTTATCCGTTAATAAGAGTAACTTGGACGTGGTTTTTCCAAAGATCTCTTGCTCCCAATAAAAGGATTTTTGATCCCGCATTCTTCTTCCATATTGTCCGGAATATAGACTTGAGACTGTCCTGACATTTCGTGGGTGAGGGATTTTTGCGAAAATACTCTTTTGTTTTTCCAGTTCATCAACACCTCCGACAGACACAATCTCGGTGGAATCCAATACATAGGTACCAGCTCCCACCAAGTAGGCTCTGAGCACAAATTTTTTCGCATCAACCGTGAGGTCGATGGGGCGCCATTCTTGCGGCTGTGGCCAAACAAGATTTTCCAATTGAATTCGTTTGCGCGACTCAATCACGTCCACTCGGGCCTTTCGGGCAACTCCCTTGAGTATCCATTCACCAGCCCTGGCACAGACATCGTCTTTGTCTCCTCCTTGGGAATCACTCAGCGTATATTCCACCGTCGTGTAATCCTTATCCGCATTAGCATTGTTACGTTCAAAATGAATTTCTGGCTTCCATGGATTATACGCGTTTTTTGTTTTGGTCAGTTTGCTGAGGAGAATGGAGGCATCGCCCAAGGATTGCTTTATGGGGATTGATGAAGCCATTGCTGACGCAGGGACCCATTTTCGCGGACTGGGATTTTTCAAAATGAAGATAACAGGTTGTTTTTCTCCAGGAAAATTAATGACAAGTTTTTGTTTTTCAGAGGCATTATTAAAGCCCTCAAATGAAAAACCATGGATACGTTGTATGGTTTCCCCAAATTTCTGGTATTCTGCGGTCATCCACCCTTTTGAAGACGAGCATCCATCTTCGTCGACAAGGGCTACCTCTGCCGAGGAAAAACTCCGCATGGATGAGCCACTGGTCCCTCTTTCGACCAAATCATCATCCGCCATATCAGAAAAGAATCCGCATCGGGGATCACTAAGTGAATACCACACATGAAATATTTCATTTTTATCTCTACCACGAACAGTAAAAACTCCAGCGTCACTGGGTAGATCTATTTTTATCACTTTAAGAATAGATCGCTCCCATCCTCGCGCTTGGAGCCATCCGCCCATCCGTTGCAAAAAATTGCGCGAATCGTATCTTGGTTCTTTGGATACTTCTACTTTTTCGATTTTAACAATGGTGCCATCGGATAACGTGGCTTGCAGTTTGTTTTCCTGCACACTCCCAACCAGAATGAGCACCAGCAACACCGCTAGAACGAGGGCGAAGCCCGCGAACTTACGTTTGACCGATGGTTTCGTTGAGGTGCGGGCTGTGGTTTTCTCAGGGTGCGGTTCCATTTTTCGAAGTCATTCCTTGGATTTGGTTTCAGGGGATACTAATAGAGGTTGGCGCATTTCTTCCGTCGGCAGGATATGAAACTCAAACGGGATGGCCTCCGCATAGCCTATTTTTATTGATTGCGGACCATCCGACTCTTTCCAATCCAGTGGCACCACATTCCACTTATCGGTTGAAAAATCTTTTTCGACCAAGTTCCATTTCAAGGTCGGATTGGAAACCAGCAAAGCACTGGATTCGGTATTCTTCAGCGCAGATCGTAGTACAAGCGCAGGTTTATCCGTCAACAAAAGCAACCGGGGTATCGTCTCCCCGAATATTCTTTGCTCCCAGTAAAAGGACTTTTTTTTCTCCTCATCCCAGTAGCTATTGGAATAAAAAATACGGGAGGAATTCACCCCTGATGGCCGCGACATTTTTTGAAAAACGTCTTTCTGGTTTTCCAAATCATTGATTCCTCCAGCTGAGATGACATCGTTTTCATCAAGCACATAAGTCCCAGCTCCGACCAAATACGCTTTCGTAATATATTTCCGGGTTTCACCGGGGATATCAACTGGACGATATTCCTGCGGTTGGGGAAAAAGCGAGTTTTCCAATGGAATACATTTTTCGGAATCAAGAATCTCTTGTTTTTTGGCCCGCATCACCCCCTTGAGCACCCATTCCCTAGCATGAACACAAATTTGCCCCTGGCCTCCGTTCTGCGTGTCACCCAGGTCGGAATTTATCACCATATAATCCTTGTTCGCATCAACACCATTGCACTCAAAGTGAAGCGTGGAGGCATAATAAGTAAGGAAGCGGGTTTTATACAATTTAAGGTCGCTCAAAGTGATTGAGACATCCCCCAAGGATTGTTTCACAGGGATTGGCGAAGCCAGAGGAGATAAGGGAGGCCTTGTCCCTGAGATTGCCAGATCCCCATCTGCTGGAGCTACGGTTGCCTGCAAGAACCCTATCAACCTCTTCTGGAAAAAATCCCTTTTTCGGATCGCTGAGTGTATACCATACGAAAAATACCGGATGATCTTGGTCAGACATTTCAAAAATGCCTGATTTTCGAGGTGGTTTTATTCCAAATACTTTTAAAATGGAGCGCCCCCATTTGTATTCATTGAGCCATTCTCCCGTTTTTTGCAAAGGACTACGCGGATCGTAACGCGGGGTCTTGGTTACTTCTACCTTTACGATTTTGACAATGGTACCATCAGGCAATGTGACCTGCATTTTGTCATCATACAAACTTCCCCAAATAACCAGTATGGCTAAAATCAATACTGCCACACCGATCCCTGCGAATTTGCGTTTGATGGCTTGTTTCATCGGCATGGCTAATGCAGGTTATTTTTCCGGTCCGGATGGCGAAACTGAGCGACGCATTTCTTCCGTCGGCAAAATGCGAAACTCAAAGGGCATTGCCTCCGTATAGCCTATTTCCAACGATTGTGGGCCATCTGTTTCTTTCCAGTCAAGCGACACTATACTCCATTTGCCGGCAGAAAAATCTTTTTCAACCAAGTCCCATTTCAAGGCTGGATTGGAAACCAACAAGGCACTCTGTTCTTTATTAGTAGGCTCAGACCTTAACAAGAGGGCAGGCTTATCCGTCAGTAAAAGCAATCGGGGTATTGTTGTATCGAGCACTTTTTGCTGCCAGAAAAATGACTTTCTTTTTTCCTCATCCCAGTAACTTTCAGAATAAATGCTCCCGGAATAATTCGTTCCGTCTACTTGCGGCATTTTCTCCAAAAGCTCTTTCTGTCTTTCCAGCGCATCCAACCCCCCGGTCGAGACAACATCGTTGGCAGCGTCAAAGACATAAGTTCCAGCTCCCACCAAATAGATCTTCGACACAAATTTTTTCGTCGCATCCGGTACATCAACCAGATGATATTTTTCCGGTTGGATAAATGGGAGATTCTGCAATTCAGCCCGGTTTTCCGGTTTTACTGCCACCGTGCGTTTGGCACAAAAGAACCCTTTCAAAATCCACTCACTGGCCTTTGCGCAAACTGCCCAACTATCCCCACCTTGCGAGTCGCTTAACTTATATTCAAACGCCATGTAATCCTTGTCCGCATCCGCTTCTTTGTTTTTGAACCGGAATTTTGTTTCCCAATCATGGACTGCATCAAGACTGATGGTTTCCAGAGCGGTTTTTTTCTTTTTGAAAAATTTTTCCAAAACAATCGATACCTCACCCGAAGTTTGCTCAATGGGAAGAGATGATGCCATGGGTGATGCGGCCTGAGCTTTACGCGGACTGGGGTTTTCCAAAATAAAGGTGACCGGTTGTTTTTCCCCAGGAAATGTAACGCTGAGTTTTTGCCTTTTTGCAGTGCGATTAAACGCTGTGAACGAAAAAGCATACATGGTTACTACGCTACTATCCTCGAATTTCAGAAGTTGGCCCCACATATCTCCCTCCGAGTATATGCAACCATCCTCATCTATAAGATGTGCTTCGCCTGGAGAAATGCCTGACATCGATGATAGCATTGCTGTGTCTCTTTCCGAACTGGCCTCTAGGAACATTGGAGAAAAAAACCCACGTTGAAGATTGCTGACTGAATACCAGATATGGAATGCTTCCTGCTCCGTGTCTTCACCAACGAAATAGAGGCCATCATCAGTTAGAGTTATTCCCAATTTCCAGAGAATGGATTGGCCCCATTCCCTCTTATTCAGCCATTCATTCAGCCGATACATACGACCGCGTGTATCGTAAACCGGAGTCTTGGTTACCTCCACCTTTTCGATTTTAACGATAGTGCCGTCCGATAATCGCGCCTGTAGTTTGCCGTCTGCTAGACTCTTGATTATCGCCAATATTCCAATGACCAACAGGGCAACACCGATCCATGCAAGTTTCCACTGGGTAGTTTTTTTCATCGAGGTAGGAAGGTTGTATAAACCTTGAAGATTTTGCGCGTTCGTCGAGCAGCAAATACAATTCTAACGGTTTCAAAGCCTATGGATTACTACCCTATTTTTTGCATTATTGTCTCTCATTTCTTGCCTGTGTAGTACGATGTACTACAAAAAGAATACTGCATGGGTTCTTCTTCTTTCATCACCATTGCCATTGATGGCGGCGCGGCTTCGGGCAAGTCGTCCACGAGCCGGGCGCTGTCGTCTCGTTTTGGACTAATGCATGTCGATACCGGCGCGCATTACCGCACAGTATCCCTGGCCTTGGTTCGGGCTGGAGTAACTCCCGATGATGCCGAGAAAGCGGCGCAGGAATTGAAGTCCATTCCATTGGATACTGTAGTATCGGGAAATAACGCACGATTGGCCATCAATGGTGAAGTTCCCGACGATGCGGATCTAAGGACTCCCGAGATCAATGCCGTGGTGGCCCAGTTTGCGACGCTGCCCTGTGTACGCCGGTTTCTTTACGATTATCAGCGCGGACAAGTGGCCGTAGCAAAACAACGCGACTTTGCCGGGTTGATCATGGAAGGTCGCGATATTGGCTCAGTTATTTTGCCGGAGGCTGATCTGCGGTTATTTCTTGAGGCCGATCCAGTGGCACGGGCTGCTCGCCGTGCTGCAGAAGGACGGGTGGATGCAGTCGCCCAACGGGACAAGATAGATGCCTCTCGGGCGACGGCTCCCTTGGTTTGCCCCGAAGGAGCGACAAAAATAGACAGTACATATCTCACGTTGGAAGAAGTCGTGGAGAAAATAGCCGGGATGATTTCGGCATTGTTGAATAAATAGTTTTCAGGTTTTATTTCGCCATGCCTCTCGTTTCGGAGAATCCTACCTACACTGTCGTTTACCATGCTGCGCGGTGGTTTGCCGATTTGTTTGGCCGTGTGGATATAAGTGGGCTGGAAAATGTCCCCAATACCGGTTGTATCATCGCATGTAATCACCAGAGTTTTATGGATCCACCCCTTGTGGGATGCATAATACCCAAGGAAATATTTTTCTTCGCCCGCAAGACACTCTTTAACAATCCTCTGCTCGGGCATATCTTGACAACGTGCAATACGATTCCCGTGGATCGCGATGGTGGTTCGGATGTGGCTGCCTTTAAAAAAGTGTTTTCAGTATTAAAGTCAGGACATAGTTTATTAATGTTCCCCGAGGGTACGCGAAGCAAGGATGGCAACTTGCAGGAAGCCAAGGCCGGTGTCGGGTTGATTGCCTGTAAAACCCAAGTCCCGATACTCCCAGTCCGGGTATTTGGCGCAGAGAAACTACTCCCCCGGGGAAGTTCATTGCCAAGACCAAGCGCACGCGTGTCGGTCATCTTCAGAAAACCTCTGTTTCCGGCAGAATTTGACCCGGGCGCCAAGCACCCCGAGCGTTTTCTGGAAGCATCCCGGAGGGTCATGGAGAAAATAGCTTCCGCGGAAGAACTACCCGATGTGATTTTGTAGAAATCACAGTATGACATAATAAAAAAAGCATCCCTAAACAGGGATGCTTTTTTGTTATCTTCTTTAAGGAAAGATCAGTTTAACCGCTGAGGCATGACCACGCAGAGAAAGTCTTCCTTGTTTTTGAAAACACCGGGTGACATGTCGTCCTTGAATTCAAAGTGAACTGTGTCATCAGCCAGAGCCTGAAGCGGATCGCTGAGGTACTGCGGATTGAAAGCAATCTGAACCGAAGGACCTTCGTATTTGACGGTCATTTTTTCGTGTGCTTCACCAAATTCGGTGCTGGAAGCCGTGATCTCGATTTCGTTGTCCCCCACGATAAGCTTAACAGAGCTGCTCTTGTCGCTGGTCATAATGGCTGCACGCCTGACACATTCGAGGAAGAGTTCGCGCTCAATATCCACACGATGGACGGTTTCCTTGGGGATCACCTGACGGTAATTGGGATAGTTACCCTCAACCACTTTGGAAACAAGGTGAATGTTGTCCACAAGACCGGTGTCATTCTTGGTGACCTGGGTCACAAATGAAACCTGACGATCATTGAAGGAAATTTTTACTTCACCGGCATCACCCAGTAAACGCTGCAGTTCGGCAACAGTCTTGGCCGGAAGGATAAGGTTACCCGCTTGGTCTTCACCGATTGTCATCGACTTCGCCGAAGTGGCCAAACGGCGTCCATCAGTGGCCACCAGCGTCAATTTTTCCTCAGCAAAATTGAAAAATACCCCATTGAGAATGTAGCGATTTTCATCGGTGGACTGGGCATAAGCCACCTTTTTGAGGAGTCCGAGAAGATCTCCCTGAGCAAGTGTGAAATCGTGCTGATTGGCGAAAGTGGGAAGCGCAGGGAATTGGTCTGCAGCCAAGCCCATGATTTGAAATACCGA
Source organism: Puniceicoccales bacterium (assembly GCA_031285745.1). Lineage (GTDB taxonomy): Bacteria > Verrucomicrobiota > Verrucomicrobiia > Opitutales > UBA953 > CALNBE01. The sequence goes on from JAITVQ010000286.1 coordinate 19,521, forward strand.
GCCTCCCGAGGTAATTTTTACCCGATTTTGTCCACTGAGTTCAACCGTGGTATCGTTGCTGGGGAGAGCCCGGACGATTGTCGCAAGCTTTTTGACCGGGAGCGTGATGCTTCCGGTTGTGCTAACCTCAGCCTTGATGCGGGCTCGAATACCGAGATCAAGATTGGTGGTGGTCAGGGAAACCGTATCACCTTCGGCCTGGATGAGAACGTTGCCCAAAATCGGCATGGATGCACGGGTTCCCACAACATTGGTGACCTGTGAGAGTCCGTTGACAAAATGGTCGCGGTTGATTTTGAACTTCATGGTGCGCTGAACTTGAGGGGTCGTTTATTGGGAAGCAAACTTTTTGGTGTTCTTAGGTCGATGAACAATGATGTCATCCTTATTTTTGAAAAGCTAATAAAGAAGGTATTATTTTAAAAAGAGAAGTAGTCTTTATTAGGTGTTGTGAGTAGTGAGAAGAAGTACCTAAGCGGTTAATTTTTTGATTCTTAAAAGGGATGATTATCGTGAAGAACTTGGTTTGTTTATTTGTGAGGCGAATTGTGAATGAGTTGTTCGCGATGTAATCCAGAGGTTGTTAACAGGATTTTCAGAAAACATCCTCAGAGTTATCCTCATCGACAAGGGTTCCTTCAGCGGTCTTTTTGGGAAACCATTTCTTACGGGCAGTGTAAACTATCCCATTGAGTATGAATGCCAAAAATAAACAAGGGATGACATAGGTAAAGTAGTTTATACTGAGGATAAGAATGATAAATATGAGAATGAATGCCTGTGCTTTTGAACGAGTACTCCAATTGATGTGTTTGAAACTGGGGTAGCGAATATTGCTCACCATGAGATAAGAAATGAGCAAGGTAAGGGGAAGCAGCAGGGGTGCTATTTTGGATAGATTGGAAGTGGAAATATCGGCTGTGGTAAGCAGAAGAACAAGCGAGGCAATCATGCCTGCAGCAGTCGGGGATGGGAGCCCGACAAATTCACCGAGGTTTTTCTTTTTTTCGTTACCGGGAGGAAGAAGCGGGTTGGTAAGGACATTAAAACGTGCCAACCGAATACCCACACAAAGGAGGTAAATAAAAGCGAAGACCCACCCGAATTCCTTTCCTATGTTTCCCACCCAGCCGAGATTGGCTTCAGGATTGGGGTTAAGGATGAGGAAAAAGACCATGAGCGCGGGAGCGACACCAAAGGATACGGTATCGGCTATACTGTCGAATTCCGCCCCAAACAATGATTCACGCTTAAAAGTTCGGGCAATACGTCCGTCAAACAAGTCAAAGATACATGCGCCCAAGATAAAATAAACGGCGCGTTGGTAATAGAGATTGGAATCAGCGATGTTGACGTATTTAGCCAGAATACAGGAATGAATGGAAAGGAATCCACAGAGCATATTTCCCGCAGTAAATAGGTTGGGGAAAAGATAAATACGACTGGCTTCCTCCGCTGTGCGATATTTGGGAGGGTTTCGGGTAGGCTCGGTTAGGTTGTGCTCGCTCATGGATGGGTGCAGATACTGGAAGTGCTATTTTTTGAGACTGTCCAAGTATTTCCAAAAGGATTGATCCTGCTCGATTTGTTGTTCTTCGGTAAGGGGAAGTTTCATCCGGAAAACAAAATCGGCCAGACTGTGTTTATGGAGGATAAAGTCGCAGTGAAGAATCTCGTCCTGAATTTCAAAATAAATACGAAAGTCATTAAAACGGATGCGGTAAAAGGTTTTACCCTCGCGTTGGAAAATACCGATCACACGGTCATTTTTAATGCGTTCGGGGGTGATGGAGCTGATGATTTCAATCAATTCCATTTGCTCAAGGGTACCGAGTTTATTCATCTCGGCCATGCTTTGGTTGCTAAAGGTTAACTGATACATCCAAGGTGTTTGTTTCTGGAGACAGGACAACCTATCAGGCGAGACAGGCAACAGCTAAAAACGGGTCGAATACAGATAAAAAAATCCGCCATAACAATTATGCCATGGCGGATTTTTTAATAGGAAAGCAGGGTTTATAAGTTACGCCTTGCCGCCAAAGGTGACGAAATCGTCGAGATCGAGGAGATCAAACCAGACGCCAATGTCTTCGCGCTTGGGGGCCAGCTCTTTGTGCACACTATGGAAGAACTCGCGGCTGTCGATGGTGTTCGTGGGGCGGGTGTCCTGATAAGAGGACCAGCAAGCTACTTCATGAGGAAGGCGCTTGAACTTGGCATTGGCTTCAATCCAAGCAAGGAGTTCTCCGTCGCCTTTTCCGGCAGCAACTTCGGCTTTAAACTTTTCAGCATCAAGGCCGACAAACTGGATGAATTGCTGGTCGAGGGGACAGGCATAATGGTATTCACCTTGGGTTCCGGCGATAACGGCCCGGCATTTGTCGATCATGCGAGGAAGAATAACGTAACCGCCCAAGCGCGCGCGGGCGCTACGGGGAGGACGTTTGGTGAGGTCGGTAGGAGGAGTAACCATGATGTTATGATGTTTGTTTTGTTATAGTTTGGAAAGATGTCAGGATATACCGGAAATGGGAAAGGCCAAGCGATTAGGCAAAAATTATGGAAGTTTTTCCCAAGAGCAGTTGCCAAAATGTCACAGTCGGACCATTGAGTATAAGCATGGATATTTCCGCGAGGGAACTATTGATAGGTGGGACGTTGTGCTACGGGGTGGCCTTTGGTGCAGCGATCATTTGTCAGCGTTTCGAGTCCAAACCGGCTCGGTGGGTTCCGATGGCATTATTGTGGGTTGGTTTTTTGGTTCAATTTGGCGGACTTTTTCAGCGAGGGGAAGAGACCCATGTGTTTCCCTTGGGAAATACCTTTGAGCTATTGCAGATGTTTGCCTGGGGAGTTGTTGCGCTCAGCGGATTTTTGCGACTGACGTTCTCATTGCGGTTGCCAGTGTCGTTTATTGCCGCCCTAGCCGCCTTGATCGGAGCATGTTCTTTTGCCAATCCAAACTGGGATCATGCGGCTTCCACGATATACCGGGGCAATCCTTGGGTGGAGTTCCATGTCGTAATGATTATTCTGGGATACTGTTTCTTTGCCGCCCAAGCGTTGAACAGTGTCGTGTTTCTTTTGCAGGATTATAGCTTGAAGCACCGGCGGTTCACCGGAGTTTTTCGTCTTTTGCCGTCACTGCGCCAGGTAGATCAGGTAGGCGTCCAGCTGCTGGCAGCAGGCGTGTGCCTTCTCACGCTCGGGATGATTGTCGGAGTGGCTAATTTTTCCGTGACGGCGCCGAGTTCCAGTACCGTGATCAAGCTTTTATGCGCGATTGTGGTTTGGATCGGCTATGGGGTCGTGTTGTTCCTGCGGCAGAAAAAGAGTCTAAGAGGGCCTCGTTTTGCCTTGGCATCACTGCTGATGTTTTTGATTGCCCTCATCACGCTTTGGCCGGCGAATGCCGCCCGCCCTTCGGGACTTGCGGAAACAACGCCGGTCTCCTCCACCTCGACAGTTGCGCCGTGAACCAGACGGAACATACATTGTCCGTGCTTTCCTGCACGCATGAGACTGCTCCCATGGAGGTGCGGGAAAGGTTCGCGATTCCTGCCGAGCGGGTCGGAGATTTTTACATCCAACTAAACAGACTGCCGGATGTCGCAGAGTCGGTGGTGATCAATACCTGCAACCGGGTGGAGATCTACACGGTGACAAACAAAGGCGACTCAACGAAAGAGGTGGTCGACCTGCTGGTCGAGCACAACGGCCTGGATCCCCAATTGGTCGACAAGCATACCCGCCACCTGCAAGGGTTGTCTGCAGTGGAGCATCTTTTCCACGTCGCGGCGGGTATTGATTCGCAGATGGTGGGCGAGACGGAAATACTGGGGCAGATCAAGGATGCCTACGCGGACGCGCTGGCCCGCCAGGCTACGGGGAATGTGCTTAACCGGACTTTTCAGAAAAGTTTTCAGGCTGCGGCCTGGGCCCATACGCATACCGGTATCGGGCATGGACAGGTCAGCGTGGGGAATATCGCGGTGGAGTTGGCGATGCGGATTTTTGGTGATCTGGCTGACAGCCGGGTCTTGGTGCTTGGGACAGGCGAGGTGGGGCGCAAGACAGCCCAGGCTTTTGCCTCGCGGGGTGCCCGGAATCTGACCGTGGCCAGCCGGACTTTCGAAAACGCCCGTGCCTTGGCCAAAGAGATCGGTGGCGGTGCGGTGGAGATGTCGGCAGCCCTGGCAACCTTGGGTCGGCATGATATCATCATCGGGTCATCCGCAGTGACAGTACCGTTGGTGAATGAGTCGGAATTGCGAACTGCTGCGGAAGAGCGCCAGGGCGATCCATTGTTTCTTATTGATCTTGGGTTGCCGCGAAATTTTCCACCGGCAAATACGGGGTTGCGAGGAGTCTATCTCTACAATCTCGACGATCTTTCGGCCATTGCGAACGAGAATCTGCGCTCGCGTCTGGCCGAGGTGGAAAAAGCGAAAACAGCCATGTCTTCACGGGCTGCCCGATTGTGGGAAAAAATCTGCAACAGCCTGTCTTCTGCTTCAAAAGAGAACCGTGTTTAAGGGGATTTTTACATTAAAAAGTTGGATATAAAAAGGAGACCCCGATACACTACATCCGTATGAAATATGTTCTCCTGGCCATCGCGATCCTTGCCGAAGTCATCGGAACCTCAGCGCTCAAGACTTCCGAAAGTTTTACTAAATTATGGCCCTCCCTGATGGTGATAATTTGCTATGGGGTTGCCTTTTACTGTCTTTCCCGGGTGCTGGACTCAATTCCTGTCGGGATTGCCTATGCGATCTGGTCGGGAGCCGGGATAGCTGCAATTACCGCCATCGGGTGGTTTTTCTTTAAACAAAGTCTGGACGCCCCTGCCCTGTTGGGCATTGGGCTTATCATTGCCGGAGTCGTTATCCTGAATGTCTTTTCGAAGTCGGCAGTCCACTAATCACACAATTTCATCATGGAATCCCGCATCAGCATTATCACTCTTGGCGTGGCCGATCTCGCCCGGGCCATTGTTTTTTATCGTGACGGATTAGGTTTTCCGACCGTTTCCAAAGTGGAGGACGGCATCGCCTTTTTCACCACGGGAGGAACCCGTCTGGCGCTCTATCCGTTGGATAAATTGGCGGAGGATGCCGGGTGCCCCGGGTGCTCCAAGGGGAGTTTTGGCGGCGTTACCCTGGCTCATAATGTTCGGAAAAAAGAAGAAGTGGATGAGGTGTTGAAATTGGCGGAAAATGCGGGAGCGAAAATCATCAAACCGGCCCAAGATGCGTTTTGGGGCGGATACCACGGCTATTTTTCCGATCCCGACGGACATTACTGGGAAGTTGCCTGGGGCCCAATGTTCACTTTTGACGAAACAGGTGCTTTGATCTTTTAACCTGTGCGATTCGGGTACAACTTCACTCATGGCCATGCAGACTATTCTCATAGTAGATGACGAAAAAAACACCCGCGAAGGGCTTCGTGCCGCGCTGGAGGGAAACTATGAGCTATTCATGGCGCGTGATGCCGATGAAGCCATTCGTCTCCTGGATGCGGAGAAGTTCGACATTGTGCTGACGGATTTGCGCATGGCCGGGAAATCGGGCCTGAGTGTGATCGATAAAACACTGTCTTTGCCGAACAAACCCGTCTGCATCATGATGACGGCCTATGGCAATGTGGAGACGGCAGTGGAAGCCATGCGTCGCGGCGCCTACGATTTTCTCACCAAGCCGCTCAATTTGGAGAAGTTGGAATTGGTTATCCAGCGGGCGCTCAAGAGCCGCCGCGTGGAGGAGGAGAACAAGGAACTTCATCAACGTCTCGACAAGAAATTCAACCTGGCCGGGATAGTTGGAAACAGCGCCGCGTTGACCCGTGTGGTTGAGCAGGTCCGGCAGGTTGCCCAATCGAAAGCCACCGTGCTCTTGCTGGGAGAAACTGGCACCGGCAAGGAGCTGTTTGCCCAGATGATCCACCAGAACAGCCAGCGTGTGTCGGGGCCGTTTGTGCCTGTGCATTGCGCTGCCTTGCCTGCGAATCTTTTGGAAAGCGAACTGTTCGGTTACGAGAAAGGGGCGTTTACCGGGGCTGTCGAACGTCGGATCGGACGTTTTGAGGCTGCCGATGGAGGCACACTGTTTTTGGATGAAATCGGAGAAATCGACGCAACCACACAGGTCAAGTTGCTCCGCTTTTTGGAAACGCGCGCGGTGGAGCGACTCGGCTCGCATAAGCAGATTCAACTGGATGTGCGCCTGGTTTGCGCGACCAACAAGAACCTGACGGAGATGGTGCAAAAAGGGACTTTCCGCGAGGATCTCTTTTACCGTCTGGGCGTGGTCCAGATCACGTTGCCTTCCCTGCGCGAAAGACCGGACGATGTTCCGTTACTGTTGAATCATTATCTCCAGTATTTCTCCAAGGAAAACAGTCTGCCCGCGCCCAAGCTCAAGCCCGATGCGCAAAAGTTGCTCTCGGCTTACGCCTGGCCGGGGAATATTCGCGAGTTGCGCAATCTATGTGAAAACCTCGTGGTCATGCGCAATGGTGGCGAAGTTGGCGAGTACGACCTCGACCAGCGTTTTCACAATGCCAGTGTTAGCCCTGAGGCGGCGGCAGTGCCGTCACCCAAGAGCCCGCTTTCCCGCGAGGAGAACGAAAAACGTCTGCTTCGCCAGGCTCTTCTCGAAGCCAAGGGGAACCGGACCAAGGCTGCCGAGTTGATGGGCATTTCCCGGCGAACCTTGCACCGCAAATTGCTCCAGTGGCCGGACTTGGATGTGTAGACTGGCCTATGGTCGTAGGCTTCCAACACGCTTGCCCTTGTTGGCATAACCCTTTTCCTCTTGTTCATGCGCCTTCGCTTTTCTGCCATCGTTCTGGCATCATTATCACTGCTGTCCCCTGCCCTTTCCGCTGCAAACCTAGCCGGGTCGGATTTGTTGCAAGGTGAACCAGCCAAGGTGCTGGCGCCGTTGAACGATAGTGTTCCCGGCGGAGTCAAATTGATACTCGACGGAAGCCTGATGGGGGAAAAGCATCTGCGTTCCGGGGCGGCTGATGGCGCGCTGCTTATTCTCCCCGACAAGAACAAGATTGCCGAGATCCAGAAAGGCGAATGGGAAGCGATACCGGTCGGATACCAAGCCATTGTCGTGGCGGTCAATAAACTTAATAAGCTGGACCAGATAGATATTCCCACCTTGGCGGGAATTTACGGCAAGTTGCAGTCCGCGGACATCCAGCACTGGAGCGCGGTGAAAGGCAGCGGGGTGGATATGCCGATTTACCCTGCCTCCACCCGGTATGATCTAGGTGTTATTTCGCCATTGTTCCGCAATCGGGTCCTGCGCGACGGGGAATATAAATCCACAGTGACTTTTTTGACAGGTGACGGCGCTGCTGCTGATTATGCGATATCCAATACGAATGCGATCGTGATCCTGTCAGTGCCGCCAAGTGAAGACCGGGTGAAGCTACTGGCGGTCAAGGGGCCGGGACAGGAAAACGCGTATCAGCCCACCGCCAGCAATCTATACAATGGAGATTACCCGCTGGGTATCCCGATGTATTTTGTTTTCCCCAAAAACAAGCAGGCAACGATTCGCCCGCTGGCAGGGGCGATTTTTGGTGATGCAATGGCAGAAGCGCTGAAAAAGGCCGGATTTATTTCCGTGCCAAAAAATCTTCGAACAAGCTTTGTTCAAAAGCTTGACAAGGCCTCCTGACCCGGCAGTGTCGCGACCCTCTTTCCGCGGGCGTAGCTCAATTGGTAGAGTACCACCTTGCCAAGGTGGATGTTGACGGTTCGAGCCCGTTCGCCCGCTCCATTTAAAAACCCGCTCAGATATCTGAGCGGGTTTTTTTGTGCGATGCTTCGGAGCGTTCTATTTCTTCCCTTTCCGCTCTTTCATGGGCGTGTGGGATGCTTCGATAATAGCTTCCAGTTTCTTGACGATCTCAGGATTTGATTTGGCCAGATTCGTTTTTTCACCGGGGTCACGCTCTATGTCGTATAGGGACATTGGCGCCTCCTTTTTCTCATAGACACCTTTCCATTTTCCATCGCGAACGGCCTGCTGTTTCCAGCCGCGTTCGTAGAATTCCCAATACAGCGGAGGATGCTCGGGTTGTTTTTGTCCCTTGAAGGTCGGCGCTAGCGAAACACCGTCCAGTCCTTTGGGAACCGGCAAACCGGCCAGATCTGCGACAGTGGGCAACAGATCCCAGTGGGCCCAGAAGTTATCGGTCTTGGTACCGGCTTTTATGGTATTGGGCCAACGGGCAATAAAGGGGACATGGACACCACCGTCGGTCAGGTCGCGCTTGATGCCGCGGAAAGGGCCGCTGCCATTAAAGAACTTGGGATCGGCTCCGCCTTCTTGGTGAGGGCCGTTGTCGCTTGTGAAGACAATGATGGTGTCCTTGGCCAGGCCCAGCTCGTCAATGAGGCTGGTGATCTTGCCGACATCCTTGTCCAGCCGGGTGACCATGGCGGCGAAGGCGGCATGAGGCGTGGCTTGGTAGCGGTAATGTTGCCCGTCAGGCTTGCCCCAGGGTTTTTCGGGAAACTTTCCCTTGAAAGGTGCCATGTCCTCATCGGTTGCTTCCAGGCTGGCATGTGGAATTGTGGGAGCGAGGTAGATAAAGAAAGGTTTGTCCTTGTTTCGTTTGATGAAATCGGCGGCAGAATCGAAAAATACCTTCTGGCTATATACCTGTTCGGAGTGGGAGCGTTTTTCGTCCCCGTACCAGATATTATTTACGAAATGAAAATGCCCTTCCATGTGGGTCATGAAGCCGACAAATTCGTCAAAACCCTGGCGACTGGGAGAACCGGCATTGGCAGGGAGCCCCATGCCCCATTTGCCAAAACAGCCGGTGGCATAACCACCGTTTTTCAGCAAGCGGGCCACGCTGGGATTATCATCCGGCAGGAAGTTGGATGACTCGGGAGCGTTGCCCCGGATGACGGCGTGGCCGGTGTGCAACCCGGTGAGCAAGGCACAACGCGAAGGCCCGCAAATGGTGCTGCCGGCGTAGGCATTGGCAAAGGTGAGTCCTTCCTTGGCGAGATTGTCGATATTGGGAGTCTTGAATTTTTTCTGTCCATCCATGCTCAAGTCGCCATAGCCAAGATCGTCGGCCATGATGAAGATGATATTGGGCTTGCGCGGATTTTTGGCAGCAGTCGTGTCTGCAGCGTGAATGTGGCCAATGAGAGGGCCTGTGGCAAACAGGGTGAAAGTGGCGAGCAGGGAGGTTTTCATAGAGAAGGTTCGTTAACCTATTTATGCAACAAAGAGGGTTTACATTAGCCAAAACGGGAAAAAATAAAACACCAACCGGATGGTTGGTGTTTTAAATTGGCGCCCCCTTGGGGATTCGAACCCCAGTTACCTCAGTGAAAGCGAGGTGTCCTGGACCGGGCTAGACGAAGGGGACCCGGAAAGAAGAGTGACGCAAAGTAGAAAGCGAACGGGTGTCGTCAAGAGCTTTTTCGCAAAATCATTCCCATGTGAATTCTGCGCGATAAACAACTCTTTTGGCGTCGCGGGTAACTTTGACAACGGGAGTTTTGCCTTTTTCCAGCCCCTCTCCCTTCATTCGGAAGACGCGGGTCTCGTTGGCCAGAAGAAGTCCGACGCTGCCGTTCCAGGTTTGGCCGGGTTTTTCGTAGGTACGCATGACCCGGTTGAGCGTGGAGCTATCAACGCCGATAAACTCTTCCTTCATGCACTTCCACTGCGACATTTCCGCAGACTGGCTGGTGGAAGAAGTTCGCCAGAAATGGGTACCAAATCCCGCCTTGGTGCCGACACTATCGGTGGCCTTGCCGTAACGCTTGAAAAGCTCCTCCTGGGTTTCACCAAGATTGGCATGAAGGTTTAGGGAGAAAGCCAATGCGGCTAGGATGATAAAGGGGGTTCTTTTCATGACGAGGGTTAGGAACAAACGTAGCGGCACTATCGAGCAAGTCACTCTTTTTCGCCCTGCTGGACGGGAATAAGATGACACCGAACAGGAGAAAATAAGATCAAAAGGGTATGCCAGGAGCAAAAAGGCTATTTAAGTGTACCCGATGTTATGTAGCGCAGGCTGCCAAGTCTGCATAATAATAAAAGTTGGTTTGCCGCAAAAGATCACAAAAAACGCAAAGAGATTCTATCAATGGCCTTCGTCATCACAACCTTGATTAACGACAAAGATAGCATCGAAATTGGTTTATAAATTTTCCTCTTTGTGCTTCTCTGCGTTCTTTTGCGGCTACCTCTTCAAAGTTTTTAAGAGGCAGGCTGGCAGCCTGCACTACATAACATTGCTGGATTTTTGAGAGACAGTCGCGCCTTTCATATAGCGGGTATTTTTGTCTCAAAATGCATTAGTGGATGGATACCCTCGCCGTCAGCGGCGGAAGCGCCAATGTCGTTGGAGATCATGCGGCCATCACTGACGGAAGAGCCATCTCCATTGAACCTCCTTGAGAAACAGAGATTTGCCCATTTGGGAATGGGTCATGTAAAAAGCAAGGGAGACTTGGGATAGCACTCAACTTCTACCATGATTTACAATGAAGATGCCCCTAGAATTTTTATTTCCAGCATGGTTTACATTGAAGATGGCTCCAGAAGTTGGTGAAGCTGTCATAATCCACAGTGAAGATGAGGCCAGAAATAAAAATTCTCGGATGATCTACGATGGAGATGGCCCTGGAATTTTTACTTCCAGCATGGTTTACACTGAAGATGGCTCCGGAAGTTGGTGAAGCTGTCATAATCCACGGTGAGGATTAAGCCAGAAATTGAACTTCTTCATGGAGTATGTGGGACAATTCGCCCCATTGGAGTTGGTGTTGCCTACTCTTGCGAAGCTGACGCTGCTGTTGTGGCTGTTACCACTGCTGGGTATGAAAAGGACTCTTTGGGAGAAAAATCGGGAGGATTTTCCCTATTTGGGATCAATGAGCAAACAGGTCATGCCGGCGGCATCTGCCGCGTCACGTCCCTTGGGGCTATCTTCAATTACCAGGCATTTTTCGGGAGGAACCCCCATTTTTTGGGCAGCCAGCAAGAACAGGTCGGGAGCTGGCTTGACCCGGGGGACATCCTCGTTTGCGACGACAATGGGAAAAAGATCCATGACCCCGATGGATTTCAGGGTGCGTTCGACATATTTACGGAAACCACCAGAAGCCACGGACAGGGGGATTCCTTTTTTGGCAACCTCCCGGGCCAAGGCAATAACCTCGCGGCGCGGCAATGCCGTCTCTAGGCGATCGTCCAGGAAATCTTCGACATCCTGGAGCAATTTTTCCTGATTCAGGGAAAATCCGTGCAGCTTATTCAACACAGCGATGGTGTCTCCCGTGGACATGCCTCCCATGGAGCAGAAAAAGTCCCACTCCATATCGAACTGACCGACCTGCAGGCGAACGGCGTGTACCCATGATTGATAGTGCAGGTGCATGGTTTCGGCCAGGGTGCCGTCGCAATCAAAAATGTATCCGGCAAAATCTCCCGGTGGAGGCTGGAGTGGTATAATGTTGTCGTCGGTGGACATGTCTCTGTGAGAAGAAAGAAGCGGGAATAAAGAATCGGGCGGAAGGGACAAGGCGCAATGCAGGGATGAGTCTGAAACGCAATAGATCACCATTGCAGGACGAGGGTTTTTCCGAAAAAGCCGCCGATGGTTTTCCATATACGAGTATTTATGGAATCAATAATCGTCTTTGATTTTATCAATTACCCCTAGCGGAGCGGAATTGATATAATTCCTGCATGGATACTCTCAACCATTTGCATTCCCAGGGGTGTTCATTGGTTGAAACCTCCTCCCCTAGCCTGACCGCGACGCGCATCCTTTGCGGAGTGTTGCTGATTGCCTTGGCAACAATGGCCTCGGGATGCATGACGGTGGCGGGTGCCGGACTGGCCGCATTGACAGGTGACAGTCATATGATTACCCATGGCATGACGGCTGACACAGTTTTCGCAGGAGCATTGGTGGGGGACCGTTTCGCTCTCCATTTCGAGCCGGGAAAAAATTCTCCAGATGATTATTCCGGGGCATGGCCCGCGAGGCAGGATTGGCTAAAGGGGCTGACTGATGAGCAGAGGGGTTTGATGGGTATCTTGGAAAAGGACCCGGCTACGGCCCTGAATGAACGATGGGATGAAAAGGGTGAGGATTATTGCACGGTTTTTCTCCGCTCCTTTACCAACCCCAATGTCCATTACAGCGCGGCATTGCTGGAAAAGATTTACGAGGAGGTTCCGGCTGTTAAAACGGCTGTTTTTAAAAGCAGGGCGTGTTCTGCCGGATTTTTGGAGGCAAATTTCCCGGAAACATATGATCTAGCCTTGGCTGGCGATTATGAGCCTTTGATTAACATCGTTTCCAATGCCAATGCGCCCGCCTTCCTGGTCAGGAATGTGGCGAATTCGGACGCGCTGCCATCAGAAGTGACTCAATGCGCACGGACAAAACTTGTCGGAAGAATGGTCCGTGAGTCTGCCACTTCTGAAGGACTGGACAACTTGTGGCTCTGATTGGCCAGAAGGAGTATTTTCGCAGTGGTAACGGCATCAATTATCTGCCAAAACATTCACATGTCTCTTCCTAAAGTTGGATTCATCGGTATCGGGGTCATGGGTCGCAGCATGGCTGGTCATCTGTTGGCTGCCGGGTATCCATTGACTGTATACACCCGTACCGCAGCAAAGGCAAAACCGTTGGTTGACTCAGGGGCGACCTGGGCCGCGACACCGGAGGAGGCAGCCAAGGATGCGGAGGTAGTCATCACCATGGTTGGCTATCCCGCAGACGTTGATGAAGTTTACCGGGGGCCGAAGGGCATCTTTAAAACGGTAAAAACAGGCGCGCTGCTGATAGATATGACAACCTCGAGCCCGAAGTTGGCTCGCGAGCTGGCAACTGAAGGCGCGGCACAGGGATTGTCAGTGCTGGATGCGCCGGTTTCCGGTGGTGACATTGGCGCGCGCGAGGCGCGCCTGGCCATCATGGTCGGTGGGGAGAAGAAGGATTTTGAACGCGCGTTGCCGTTGTTTCAATTAATGGGAAAGAATATTGTTCATCAAGGCCCGGCAGGAAGCGGGCAGCTAACCAAGCTGTGTAACCAAATCGCTATCGCGGGGGGAATGCTCGCGGTCTGCGAGTCACTGGCGTTCGCCAAGAGTGCCGGTCTTGATCCGGCCAGCGTCTTGAAAAGTATCGAAAGCGGGGCGGCTGGCAGTTGGGGATTAAGCAATCTCGGGCCGCGCATTCTGCGTGAGGATTGGTCGCCGGGTTTTTTTGTTAAGCATTTTCTGAAAGACATGCGCCTTGCGCTGGAGGCGGCCAAGGAACAGAACATTGCCTTGCCGGGGTTGGCCTTGGCGGAAAAACTGTATGCCCGGCTTGTTGAAGAGGGAGGGGCTGATTATGGTACGCAAGCCCTGTTCCAGCTCTACATGCGGCATCCGCAAAATCCGGACAACCGATGAAAAGAATGAATATGCCAGTAACCAAGAAACCGGTGATCAGGGGATTCCGACCGCTTGCGCCTGATATTCTGGGCAACTGGGTCTATGCGGTGGTTATCGCGCTGTTGGTTCTGCAGTTTGTCGCGCTGATTGCCTTGGAAATTCTGTGAACAGCGAGCAGTCGGCGCAGTTGGCCGTTTAGCGTTTTTGCTCAAACAGCCATTCCCAGGTTTCGGGATTATTGAGCGCCGGTGTCCAGGCATCGTGGGCGACGTTGGGGAACAGGGTCAGCTTGGGCTTGCTGCCGACCGCCTTCAGGGCTTCTGCCATTTTCTTTGAGTTTTCCGGCGAAACGACGGGGTCCTTCTCTCCGTGGAATATCCAAAGGGGAACGCGCTTGTATTCCTTTACCTGTTGAGGATAGCCTCCGCCACAAATGGGAATTGCTGCGGCAAAGAACTTGGGGCGGGCTTCCAGGGATCTGAAAGTCGCATAGCCTCCCATCGAAAGACCAATTAAATAAACACGGTGTTTATCCACAGGATTTTCTTTGATGACTTGGTCAAGCAGGCTTAACGCAGCATTCAGTGGTTGGTCAGGAATATCCTTGGAATTTTGCGGAGAAGTGTATCCCCAAAACGAATTGGCTGGGCACTGGGGAACAACCACAAAGCAGGGATACTTTTTCCGATAAGTCTCATTGATAAAAAGCTCCGCGCCATTTTTGACTTGGGAGGTATTGTTACTGCCGCGTTCGCCTGCGCCATGCAGGAATAAAACTACCGGATATGTTTTGCCCGGTTCAATTTTCTCCGGTTTCAACAAGCGGTAGGGCAGTTTATATCCCGATTTGAGGGCAAAGGCTTGCGCCTCGAATTTCTCTGCGGGAGTTTGCCCAATAAGAACCACTGGGCACAAAAGAAGAAACAGCAGTTGGAAAAGTATACGCATAAGCAAGGAGGACATGGAATAAGACCCTGCCTACCAGATGTTGTTTCAATCAAACCTGTGAAACCAAAAATCAGGCCAATACTTCTGCGAAAACAGATTCGATTTTCTCGTAAGGCTCTGCGCCAACACTGATACGGATGAGTTCGGGATCGATGCCGCAGGAGAGCAAGTTCCCTCTCCCCTCTCGGCAGGAAACCTTGTCGTAATGCGCCAGATAAATGTAAGGTGACACCAAGGTAAATTCTGTGCCAAAGCTTGGGCCTTTTGGTGTTTGTAATCGGTCGTAAAAGGTGGCAACCGGTTTCTTAAGCTCAATGGAAATCATGCACCCCGGCATTTCCGGCCCTCGGGCAATGGTTGAGTAATTTTTTGCCGAGGCAGAACTGTAAGCCCAAGAGATACGCCTTACTCCAGAGTGTCCTTCCAGCCAGGAAGCCAGACGCATGGTATTCTTGTTAATTTGCGCTGATACCGTTGGCATGTTTCCGATCTGTGCGGCAAGTCGGGCAATGTCACGCGAGTAGGCAGGAGAATGAGCGGCAGTTGCTGCAGCTTTCAGATCACTGTAATAAGGCGAATCAGGGTTGAGGGCTACGGCCCCGGCCAATACATCGCCCTTGTGTGCCGCGTATTTTGTCAGGCTATTGACCAGGATGTCACAATGGGGCAGCAAATCCACATTGGTCAGCCCACAGATGGAAGGATCAAAGATACGCACAGCTCCGTAGCGTTGAGCAATTTCAGAGAGTCGGACAATATCTGCGGTGCGGACAAGAGGGTTGGTTGGTGCCTCGGTGATGACTCCTGCAATACGTGAACCGTTTTCAGCAAAGAATTTTTCGATGGCTGACTGGTCGAGCACGTTGCTCAAGACAACAAAACTCTCATCAGGGCGAAGACATTTTTGCAGAATGGATGTCGTATCCGCGTAAAGCCAGCCGAGCTGAAGCCAAAGATTGCGCCCCCGCGGACGTTGGATGGCCAATGTGGCTTCGAAGGCGGCGTAAAACGCGTTCATTCCTGCCCGGCAAAGTAGAATGTCGTCTGACTTGGCTGGAGAAAGCAAGGGCGCCAATGTTGCTGCAACGGCGTTGGCGGGGTTTTCATCCGACAGCAATTCCGATTCTACGGCATCACGATATCCATGGGCGACGAGCCAATCCTCGGCCTGGCGCGACGAAATGGAAACACCCATGTGCTGGATGAGTTTTGCCGCATTATAGGCTATCTGTGGATCGTTGGGAGTAAGATGGAGCAATACCCAACCGTCGGTTTCGATAATCCCATAATCATTTTGCTGGCCGGATAATTCCACAATCCGTTGCGCTGTTGCCACAGAAGGCAATGGATACAAGGCGCGGGCCCCCAGCTTGGCATGTTCCGCTAGTTTTATGACCGCTTCCGCGATAAACGGATGGCGAACAAATCGCGGATAGCCCGTGTGTACCTTATCCATGGTCTCCGGTGCGCGCTCCTCATACCCGATGACATCCGCCATGGTCGGAAGACTGACGATAACAGAATGCTCGCAACCGGGGATGCGTGCACCCACGGGGAATTGGCAGGGAATGGACATGTAATCAAAGCCCTTCTGGCAGTATCTCGTTTTGGATAATTTGCTCCAACATTTGGCGGCGACGAATCAAAGTGGGCTTGCCGTTGGCATCGATAAGCACCTCGGCGGATTCTGGAAAACTATTATAGTTTTTTGAACTCATGGCCGAGCAATAGGCTCCGGCTCCGCCAATGACACAAATGTCGTCAATTTGAACTTCAGGCAATGAGCGGGAACTGAGTGCTTCCGGGTCACCGGGTGCGCAAGTGACCAAGTCTCCGGATTCACAGCAGTGGCCGACGACAACATAATCGTGTTTCTTTCCGGTATCACGGGCTGGCACGGTGAAAACCGGATGTTGGGCGCCATAAAGAGAGGGGCGCAAAATGTCTGTCATTCCGGTATCAAGTTTGAGAAAGCGGTGTCCGGCTGTCCCTGTGTCCACGATATCCTGTATCCGAGAAATCACTACTCCGCAATTGGCGACAAGAAAGGTTCCCGGTTCAATTTCCAGATGCAGCTGGCGGTCGGTCTCCTTGGCAAGTTTTTCTATGGCTTCCTTGATGGGAATGCCGACAGTCTGCATATCAGTACCTTTCTCACTGCTGACTCGAGCGACTTTAAATCCACCTCCAAGATTGAGGACTGTGGCATCGGGGAATTTTTTTACCAACTCTAGGCTCATTTGCGATACCTGTTGCCAGATCACAGGATCACTTCCCGATCCGATATGGGTATGAACCCGGACAATTTTCAACCGATGTTGCCGGGCGAGATCAAGTACGTTGTCGACATATTCATGCCATATCCCAAATGATGAATCAGGGCCGCCGACATTGGTTTTTCCAGTTCCCCCTGACCCTTTTCCGGGGTTAAGGCGGACTCCTATTTCAGCGCCTGGAAACTGTCTTCCAATTCGGTCGATCTGACTAAGCGAGCAGGCGTTAACCTTGATACCAGTTTTCCAGAGGTCGGCAAAATCATCCGGAAACTCCTGGGTACTTAAGGAAATTTTCTGCGGAGCTATGCCTGCGCGAATAGCCCGCCATGCCTCATATCCTGAACTGGCGTCAAAATGCAGCCCCTTGCGATCAAAGATTCGCAATACGGCAGCATTGGGTAATGCCTTCATCGCAAAACGAACCGTTAGGCCAAAAGCATTGGGAAAAGCCAGGGCTACGTCAGCTTGTTTTTCAAGAGCGGCCTTATCATAAACATAAATCGGGGTGCCAAAATTGACGGCGATTTGTTTGGCAAGCTTGGGAGAAAGTAGGCTCAACGTTTCCATTTACAAAAGATGAGCGATACACCTTGGGCAACAATGAGATTGTTGCCAATAGATTTTGCAATTTTCGACCAAACTTAACCAAGACGCTGTGACATGATGGTTATAAAATAAGTTTATTATTCACCAGAACAGACTGCCATTAACTCTGTGAACCCCTCAAGTGAGCTATATTTTCTACATATAGCTCATTCGGGGTACATGAAATTAACAACCAGAGGAGTTGTTGAAAGAGCTAGGTATTATTTGGGAATATTACCTTTAAGCAGGCGCTCAAGGTCCAAAATAAGATCTGCGACATTCCTTTCGGTGCAACGGGCGCCGATGTATCGAAGCGCATTTTTTATCGAGTCGGGAAGGTACTCCAACCCATCCGATTCAGGTTCTGCCGCAGCTTCGAGCCTTTCATGAATATCAACCAATTTTTCCTGACCTCTAGGAATACAGTCCAAAAGGTAAGCTCTCAAGAGATGAGCCTGGGTTTCAGGCGGGAATCTCTTGGAAATTTTTACAAAAACGGCCCCTCCTACAGTAGCCCTGCCATTGCAGTACTGGTTGAACTGGGAGATATCCATTTTCAGTTCTTTGGCGAGTGCTGCTTGAGACAAGGTCCCGGATTCGACGATAGCGCGGAGGGCAGTTGAGAAACGGCTCATATTTAAGTCTCTTTACGAATTATAAAAAAGTTCAAGATTTTGTTACATCTATAAATTTTATCTTATTTAAGATTTTATTCATGAAAACAAGTGATCAAAAAGCCGTGCTGAAATTTGAACTGAAGGCACTTCGTTCGTTGAGAATATCATCATCGGCTGGCATTGTTATGGCGGCTAAGCAACGTGAAGATGTTATTTCTAGGGAAATAGCACGGTTGTCAAAGAAATGTTCTCAGAAAAAGCATCTAAAGCCTAATATTAAAATAGATATGTAAGAAGTTAGTTTAGATAGTTTCAGTTAATTGAACGATGAACTGTGTTTTCGAAACTTCGATCCCAAGAGAGTTAATCTCATGGAAGCCATAATGATGCCGAGTAAAAGTATTGAGTGATACATTTCTTCCTCATTCTCGGGGAAACTGCTTTGTCTAGTCTGTCAATATACCCTTTTCGGTGATATTGAAAAGTGGATACGGGTTGCCAATTCATGGTTGTTTTAAAGGTGATTTTTAAGGTGGTATTGGGCATTTTTGTTTTCGAGTGTAACTGAATTAACAACACATGAGGAATGTAGAAACCATCGTCGCATTGGCAACAGCGCCTGTGGAGAGTGCAATTGCACTTATCCGCATGAGTGGACCATTGTGTCCTGAGATTGCTGAAAGCGCATTTAAACGCAGGTCGCCGACTCCAGCCCGCAAGGCTTGTGTGGGAATATATAATGGTCTGGATGAGGTTCATATTGATGAGTGCGTATACACGCTTTTTGGAGGAACCTCTTCCTATACAGGCGAACCAGTGCTGGAGATTTCCTGCCATGGAAATCCACTTATTGTGCAACGAATTTTGGAAGATTGTCTATTGCGAGGGTGTCGTGGCGCAGAGCCCGGAGAGTTTACACGGCGAGCATTTCTGAATGGTCGACTTGATCTTACGCAGGCAGAAGCGGTGGCGGATACTATCCGGGCACGTTCGGATAAAGCATTGTCAGTGGCGCAACGTCAGTTGGCTGGTGATTTAGGAAGGAGAATCGCCAGTTGGACGGATGAGGTTTTGCAAGTTCTGGCAGAATTGGAGGCATATATCGACTTTCCCGAGGAGGATTTGCCTGTGGCGGATGCGTCTGCGCCCCCTGCCCGATTACGGAATTTGGCAGAGGCGTTTCTACGGGTAGCTGATACGGCACGATATGCCGCAGTGTTGCGGGATGGCGTGCGCACGGTGATTGCAGGGGCTCCCAATGCGGGGAAGTCTTCCTTGTTGAATGCATTGTTGGGTGAAGAGCGTGCGTTGGTGAGTGATGAGCCAGGGACGACGCGGGACTTTATCCGGGAACGTTTGGAAGTCGGGCCTTATTGCATCCAAATTGTGGATACTGCCGGTTTGAGAAATTTGGTGTCATCGGACATTGAGCGACAGGGCATCCGGCGGACTCATGATCAGGTGGCTGAAGCCGATTTTTGTTTACTGGTTGTTGATGTTTCGACCCCCCCGCCTGATTTGCCGGCAGAATTATTAGCCAAGATTTCTCCCAAGAGATCCTTGTTGGTGCTGAATAAGGCTGATTTACCGATGAATGCTGAGACAAAACAAATCTTTCCTGATTTGCCGCGTATATTGGTCTCGTCGAAGACGTGTGCGGGAATCGTTGAATTCAAACAGCAATTGGTCGAAATATTGGAGCGAGATGATATTGTCCCGGGTGAAGAGTCGCTGATTGTTGGAACCCGGCATGCAGAGGTCCTGCAGCGAGCTGCCAGTCATTTGCAGAAGTCTGCTGAGGCTTTAGTAGCAGGTGTTGCTACAGAGCTGGCAGTAAGTGATGTTCGATTAGCCCTTGCGGCCTTGGGAGAGGTTGTGGGACGAATAGATAATGAGCAGATGCTGGATAAGCTTTTTGCGACTTTTTGTATTGGGAAGTGATGAAGGTAGCGTGATTGGAATCTGCGGGTTTCTGCTTGACCGGACGAAGACGTTTGAAAGTTTACTACTTCGCCAAGTTGAAAGAGACTTGGTCCATAAAAATGACCCGCTCCGCTGTTGCTTTTAGCACAAGGGCGGGTTTTCTTTTTATCCATCATGGTTGCCGACTATAATAAACCGTTTCTTTCCATCGCCGAGCAGCGGGAGCTATTGGAAAAACGTGGCATGCAGGTGGATGATCGAGCGGAGGTGGAACATTATCTGCGACACGAGGGGTATTATCGGCTTAGTTCGTATTTTTACTCATTTCGATCGGTAGATAAACATGGAAAGCGGCTGGATGCTTTTGTTTCCGACGCTAATTTCAGCGACGTAATCCAATTATATGAATTTGATAAGTGGCTGAGAACGAGCTTGTTATCGGGATTGAGGGCAATAGAAATTTCTGTCCGTGTTGCTATTGCCCACCATATGGGCCAAAAGGATATCTTTGCCCATGAGAATCCATACTGCCTGAATAGTAGTTTTGTTTCCAGGGAGAGTTCACGCAGAGGCAAGACGTGGTATCAAGTCTGGCTGGAGAAGTATCATCACCTGCTTTCGCGAGGAGACCAGGAAGACGTTGTGTTGAAGTTTATCGAAACCTATGGGCAGAAAATTCCAATTTGGGTTGCGATAGAAATATGGGATTTTGGATTACTTTCCCGTTTTTTTGGGGGAATGAAGTTTAATGACCAACAGGCAGTCTCTCGCCTCTACGGTGTGGACGATCCCCATTTTTTTTCCAGCTGGCTACGGGCATTTAATTATGTCCGCAACGTATGCGCGCATCATAGTCGGTTGTGGAATCGGAGTATTGTGGAGCAACCCCGGTTACCCCGGAGAAATGAGATCCCAGAATTGAAACATCTGACAGAACGAGGAGTAAGTTCCCCCGGAGCGAGGACTTATGCGACTTTGGCGTTGGCAACCTTCGTTCTGAAAAACATGGAGCATCAAGGGCCGTGGGTTGAAACGATAGTGAATTTGTTGAAGAAGTTTCCTGCATGTTCCAGCGTTTCGCTGAAGATGATGGGAGTCCCGGACGATTGGGAGGATCAACCGCTTTGGATACAGGAAGTATGATGCGCTCCAAGGAGATACGTTTGGCTGCAGGGCAACCTTACGATGTGATTGTTTGCGGGGCCGGGCATGCCGGCGTTGAGGCGGCATTGGCTGCTGCTCGCATGGGCGCAGATGTGCTGTTGCTGACGGGCAATATTGATACCATTGCCCAGATGAGCTGTAATCCCGCCATTGGTGGGCAGGCAAAGGGGCACATCGTTCGGGAGATTGATGCCCTAGGTGGAGAGATGGGTATTTGCACGGACACAACGGGAATTCAGTTTCGAGTCTTGAATGCCTCGAAGGGGCCGGCAGTGCAGGCGCCTCGTGTTCAATGTGACAAGAAGGCTTATCAGTTTCGTATGAAACATGTGGTGGAGCTGACGCCAGGGTTGACCCTCTTTCAGGCGATGGTCACAGGGCTGATTTTTCAAGGTGGTTCTGTAAAGGGGGTGCGAACAAATCTGGATGTGGATTTTTATGGAAAAACGGTGGTAGTCACGACCGGCACTTTCTTGCGAGGCTTGATGCACATCGGTGCAAATAAAACGGAGGGTGGCCGACTGGGGGATTTCTCCGCAAAGACGCTGTCGACGAGTTTTCTGGAGGCAGGGATTGAGTTGGCCCGGTTGAAGACGGGTACCCCTCCTCGTATCTTGGGAGCTAGTATTGATTTTTCCAAGTGTACGGAGCAAAAGGGTGACGAGGCCCCTACTCTTTTCGGTTTTTACGATACGCGGGATAAGGTTGATTTGTTCTACGTGGAACATCCTTGGGGGCAGCGAAAACCGGGTTGGCTGCCCGGTTCAGATCAAGTTTCGTGCTGGATGACGGATGCCGGAGGGGCTACGGGAAAGATTGTTGCCGAGAACTTGCATCGGTCTCCTCTTTTTAGCGGGGATATTGTAGGCACGGGGCCGCGCTATTGTCCTTCAATTGAGGATAAGTTCGTGAAATTCTCCACAAAGGAGTCGCATCGACTCTTTTTGGAGCCGGAAGGTCGAAATACCGATGAATGGTATATCAATGGATTGTCTTCCTCCCTGCCCTTCGATGTGCAATTGGCTATGTTGCGAAGTGTCCCCGGATTGGAGTATGCGGTAATGTTGCGTCCTGCCTATGCTGTTGAGTACGACTTTGCGCCACCTACTCAGCTCTTTCCATCCCTTGAGTCCAAAAAGGTTGAGAATCTATTTTTTGCCGGACAAATCAATGGGACATCAGGCTATGAAGAGGCCGCCTGTCAGGGGCTGGTGGCTGGGGTTAACGCGGTCGCCAAGGTTCGCGGTGAAGATCCGTTGGTTTTGGGGCGACATGAAGGCTATATCGGTGTTTTGATTGATGATTTAGTGACCAAGGGCACCCAGGAGCCTTATCGCATGTTTACCAGCCGGGCCGAGTATCGGCTATTATTCAATCATGGGAGCGCTGAATTGCGGTTATGGCCTTATGCTGAAAAATATGGATTAGTTTCGACTAGCAGATTGGAGCGAATTCGTGAAAAAGTCCGGCAAGTGGCGCATTGGTGCGAATGGTTGGAGAAGGTTCGCATTCTAGGCGGGATTGCCGGTGATGTTTTACGCAAAAATCCTACAGGAATGCCAGAAGGGCTGTCGCAGGAATTTCTTAGCCTGCCCTGCCCTGTCCAAGACGAAGTTCTTTATCGGGTGCGCTATCGAGGTTATTTGGATAGGGAGATGCGGGCAATTGAGCGGCAGATTGACTTTGAGTACATCAAAATGCCGGTAGATCTGGATTATTGCCAGATTCGAGGGTTGCGGATTGAGGCTCAACAGAAACTGGAGGAGATCCGGCCTACGACATTAGCGCAAGCCAGTCGGATTAGCGGAGTTAGCCCGGCAGATGTATCTGTTCTGCAAGTCGCATTAAAGGCGCGATCATGAGACCAAGCAACCGTCACGACTTCTGTCGGATGCCATCATGAAACAGTAACGAAGGGCAAGTAGTGCGAATAAAAGAGTCCTGATGGCAATAATGTTCTATGTGGAACATTAGACCTCTTCGGGAAATGGAGAAGAAAATGATGCATAACCAGCGTGTATATGGTAAGTTGAGAAGAGGTATTATCGAAATCTAAGAACGATTTGAACTTCGCCCACAGATGCTCTATCGGGTTTAAATCAGGCGAATAGACAAGTAGGCTTTTATTGAAAACAATTCTCTCTTCTATTGTCCCAATGCCTATGGGAATTACTATAGATAAACAAAAACCTTGGTTGGGAGCGACGGGCTCCAGTTCGTCGTGGAGGGACCTTGCTGGTTCTCGAGGCGATTATGTCTGGCGCCAACCTGGCGACGATGTGGATGCTGGCGCTCCCGGCGGCGTTTATTCTCTTGTTGAATATATTTCCCATGTGGAAAGCGAAACCTTGCAAGCACTGGATGAGCCGTTTTCGCATGAGATGGAAACGGAAAAACATTTGCAGAGTCCTTTCCGTCGCGTGCAGAAGAGCCGTGTCATTTGATTTGGTCTTTCCGCCGTCGGCGGAAAGACTTCGTCATTCGGCACAGCATTTCCGACGACGACGACGAAGCGGTGTCATTTGGCAACTTATTTCCCCCGACGGCGGAAGTACCAAATCTTTTGGCAAATGATTTCCGTCGTCTGCAGAGATACTGTGTCATTGGGCAAAGTGTTTCCGTCACGTGCAGAAACACCAAATCATTTGACGACATACTTCCGTCGTCGACGGAAATAGCTCGTCAAATGACACAGTCTCACCGCCATTTGCAGGATAGACTCTCCAAACATTTCCCCAATTGATTTAAAATCAGGCACAAGCTCCACGAGTGACTTAATGGTCCATGCAGAGACGCCTTGGGCGTATCTTCAAAAAAACATGAGAACGAACACACACAGAGTGTCATGTTATACAGTTGTTAAGACCAGAAAGACAGAGGGTGGACGAGAAGTCACTGTGGCAGTGCTAAAAATTAACGTAATCCGGCGCTGGGACCGTCTGAGACTGGGTCTAGTAAGCGAGGGCACCCGTCCAAGGATGACCGGCTAATGTTTGAGGGGATGTATTATGTGCTGTGCACCGCGGGTTGCCTTGGCGGGATCTGCCGAGTGAGTTTGGTTCCTGGCAATCAGTCTACACGCGTTATAGGCGCTGGTGCCGATGTGGCTTATGCCGAACAGTTCCCCTCAATTGCTCATGTCGACTGAAAGAGTAGAAGATAGCATATTGCTTGTATCTGAATGCTAATTAATACGAAAAGAAACCGCTTAGGAAGGGTGTTTTATGAGAAGCAAAATGTTTATGGCATTCGGGTTACAACAATATGACGTCGCTGCATAATGCTTTTATTGTCAAAGAATTGCTATTGGCTATTTAGGTTAGGGAGAAATTTTTGCCTTTTTGTTTCCCGCTCGCCTTGATTAAGCGGGTGAATACAAGAATCTTCTCACAATGTCTGAACTTGTTCCAAAAAAAGTCCTTGTTGTAGATGATGAATCGGATGTCACAGAGCTGCTGGATTACAAGTTTCGTCAGGCCGGGTATGCGATCAGATCGACCAATGATCCTTTACGGGCACTGGGCCTGGCGCGGGATTTTCGCCCAGATGTGATAATTCTTGATGTGATGATGCCGGAGCTAAATGGATTGCAACTGCTGCGAATGTTGCGGTCCGATTCTTTATTGCGGGATGTACCAGTGATTTTGTTGACAGCCCGCGTGGAGACTGCGGATCGCGTGCGGGGGCTCGAGGTAGGCGCCGACGATTATGTGCCAAAGCCTTTTGATACGCGGGAGTTGATGTTAAGGATACAGGCGCTTTTGAAACGTGCCGGGACCAGCCAAGCCAGTGATCCAACCCGTCTGAGTGCCGGCCAGATTATTCTCGATGTGGAACGTCACGAGGTTTTGGTGAGAGGGCAGGCGGTTGATTTGACGGCAACAGAATTCAATTTGCTGAGATTATTGCTGGAACGAAAAGGGCGGGTTCAAACCAGGGATCGGTTGTTGGCCGATGTGTGGAATTACTCCGCTGATTTGGAGACACGGACTGTGGATACACACGTCCGCCGTCTTCGGGAAAAATTGGGCACTGCTGCCGATGAGATTGAGACAATCCGTGGGGTAGGGTATAAAATCGGAGGCTAGGGTGGAGGAGCACTTGCAGCACAGACGGTCGGTCCCAAAAGGCTTTTTTGCCCGGATGTTCGGGAGGAAGTCTCCGCAACAACACGACGGCAGAAGTATGGGTGCAATGTTGGCGGCGGTGCATGACCCTGCCTTTGTCCTGGATGAATCGGATCGTATCCAGAATATGAATGCAGCCGCGAAACGATTTTTGGGCAAAGATACGGAAGGGCGCACATTGTCATCATTACTGGGAAGCGCGGATATGATTTCTTTTTTGAAACGATCTCGGGAAAGAGAAACAGGAAAAGATATTGTTCCTGAGGAGATTTTTATGCGCCGTACCCCTTCCCGGGATGTCTGGGTGGAGGCCACGGCAGCGTCAGTTGGTGGAGTAGGAGAAATTGAAGGCCAGGAACTGCTGCTGGTCATCCTTCGTGATGTGACGCGGCGAAAGCAACTGGAGGCGTTGCGTCGTGATTTTGTGGCAAATGTCTCGCATGACATGCGGACGCCCGTGACCATTCTAAAAGGGTATGCGGAGATGTTGAACGAGGATTTCGACCGGCTTGATGACACTGAAAAAAAAAGATTTGTAGAGCGTATCCACCGAAATACCGGCCGGTTGAATCGTCTATTGGAAGATATGCTGCAATTGGCTATTTTGGAAAACGGGGTTGTGCCGGTAAATTTGCAGAAGGGAGTATTGCATGAAGCATTGCGGGAGTCTGTCGATACGATGTCTGATCGCATTGCCCAGGCAAAGGTATCCGTTCAACTGGGTTTGGACGCAAATGATTCCGAACTAGCGGTCGATCCCCAGAAAATCATGCGGATCATGTTGAACCTGATTGAAAACGCACTGCGGCACGCAGAAGGGATCACATGTATCCGAATTTCAACAACGAATGGGCAGGGTGATAAAATTGTCGTTTCCGTGACGGATGATGGCGCCGGTATGGCCCAAACTGACATGGTGCGGATGTTTGAAAGATTTTTCCGGGCAGATAAGAGTCGGACTGGGGAAAAAGGAACCGGACTGGGATTAAGTATCGTGAAGCATTTGATGGGATTGCACGGCGGTACTGTTACCGCGGCGCCAAATAAACCCAAAGGGTTGATAATCCGGTTGGAATTTCCAGTGGCGCCGACTTTGCCGGGACTGTTGAATGATATAGATGAAGTTTGAAGCTTGGCGTCTTGCTGCAAATCCTTTTTGCACTAGGGTAATGAAGTTTCGCAGTCTTTGTCCGTTGGTTGTTGGTGCTACTTTGTCTGCTTTGGCGACAACACCTCTGGTTGCTCGTCCGCATAACGGGCTTTGGCAACACGAATGGCTGATGAATCAGCTTATCAATTTTTCAAATGTTCCTGATTCTATTTATAGTAATGTAATTAATAATACATCGGCATTGTCCTATGTTGCGACAGGTACCTTGCCGGTGATGACATCTGTAAATGAAGTTTCTGCGATTATCAGGCAGCTAGATATGCCGTATACAAACACCATGCTCGGCGAAAATCGTCCTGCGTGGCAGACTTACGCAATAGGCCAATGGAGTACCGGTGACTTTGACAATGACCCTACTCGTCCCATTTATAACCCCGAGTCTTGGGGCGGGCTTGTAGGGGCACAATACTGGGCCGATGAAGAGCGTCTTGTAGGTGGAACGCTTTCCTATAATTTTTCCCGGGCGAATATTCATCATAATGGTGGTCGTATTGATAACGATAATATTAGAGCGCGCCTATACGCTGCTTTAGTTCCCGAGGAGCAACCTTGGTGGGCTATTATAGGTGTCTCAGGGGCGTACAATTATTATGATGCCAGAAGAAACCTCCCTTTATCTTCCGAAGAGGTTACCACTTCAAATCCTGAGGGGTACGAAGTAGGTGTTTTTGCAGCAGTCAATGCCCGGTTGAGAATTACAGAGGGATTACAGTTAACACCTTTCGCGAGAATCGACTATAATTATGTGCATACCAATAAATTCACAGAAAAAAGTAATGTGGCGGATCCCGACTCGTTTCGTTTGAGGGTAAAGCGCTTTAATACGGAATCTATTCAAACAAGACTTGGTTCAGGGCTAGAGTACACCAAAAATTTTGGTGCGGCGACACTCCAATGCGCGATATCTGCGGCTTGGGTGAGCGAGCTCGGCGGAAATGATATCGAAATTCGTAGCGAATTGGTGAATGTCCCGTTTTACACCAAAATAGACGGGGACCAGATGTTTGGTGATGGTGTGGAGTTTATTCCAACGGTGGCATTGGTTTTCGACAATGGGTTAATGCTGCAAGCTTCTTATACGGTATTCATGACATTCGAGGCACAGTTTACCCAGAATGTTTCAGTGGGGGTAGGCTATCGATTCTGAAGCATAAACTAACCTGTATGGTTCTACCAGAAAGGTAGAACTCACTGTACTTTTCCAAGGCACAATAAAGTGCTTTGGTTTTTCTTTTTCTATTATAATGGCCGACGACGTTAATCAGCCGACGAGAACAAATTCCTCGGAATCCACCGCGATGACAGTGCTCTTTGCGTTGAGTTTTTCGCATATGCTTAACGATACGCTGCAGTCCTTGATTCCTGCGATTTATCCGGTAATCAAGGAGAGTTATCATTTGAGCTATGCCCAGATAGGGATGATTACATTGGTTTCTCAATTATCAGGCTCAATTCTACAGCCCGTGGTGGGAATTGTCACTGATCGCCATCCCATGCCTTGGTCACTGGCCGTGGGGATGGGCGCGTCTCTCATTGGAGTCATTATGCTGGGATTGGCATCGAACTATGGCATGATACTTTTAGCTGTAGGTATCACGGGTATTGGTTCTTCAATATTTCATCCAGAATCCTCGCGCATTGCTAGGCTTGCTTCCGGCGGGAAACACGGATTAGCCCAGTCGCTGTTTCAAGTGGGCGGTAATTTTGGTACATCACTTGGTCCGGTGTTGGCGGCAGTGATTATTGCCCCCTATGGTCAAAAGCATGTGCTATGGTTTACGCTAATTGCCGCTGTTGGCATTGTTGTATTGGCGAGGGCAGGGGGGTGGTACCATCGGCGGTTGATCCAAATCAAGGCCCAATTGCGTGGTCGGCTGGTGACTCCTCCGGCCAAATCATTGCCCAGACGCCGAATTGCAGGGGCCGTCGCGGTGTTGGTGATGCTGATTTTTTCGAAGCAAGTCTATTTGGCAAGCATGACGAATTATAGTTAATCCTGTAAATAATTGGACGTGATAATGGCGTCGCTAAGAGAGAGGTAAGCATGGTTTCGCCAGAAGCGTTTCAGGTTGGCCCAGAGTTGTTCGATCGGGTTGAGGTG